>PADF01000014.1 GCA_002702945.1 Methanobacteriota archaeon | reverse complement strand
CTACTAGACCACCCCCACAATCACCGAATGTTTTTGATGCGTTTGCAATACATGGCATTGATACAGCTTGCTTTTGTTTCGGTGAGATGGATCCATCTAGAATTACTGTTGATTATGCTGATTCAGACGCCCAAGCAAACCCAACCCATGCCAAAATATCTGTAGAATTCCCCGGCCATAAAGAAGCTTCAATCGAGGTAGGCTGGGGTGGAAATCGCGAATCTAGAATTATTACATTTTCAGGAAATGATGGGACCATAGTAATCGATACAGGAATTGTCGGAAAAATTAAAATTTTAACATCAAACGAAATAATTGAAAAACAATTAGACAATAATACCTTGCCATTGGAAAGAGAATGGGAACTTGCTTTAGATATGGCAAAAAATAATTCAAATTACAAAATCTATCCAGAACCAGGCACTATTCTTCGATGTATGAAATGGATAGATTCAGCCAAGGGCGAGTATAAAGAGAAATTAAGAATTTAGAATTAATTTGGATAGCATTCAATAATAGCCTCCTTTTGGTTGAATACATGGGCCTGTCAATGTCAGCGGTAAATCGCCTACTTTTGGTATCTTTATCGATAACCGTAATAGTCGCATTTACTACTCAAAACGCTATGCAGACTGCTTGGACTGCAATAGGTCTATCATCGTTAATCGGATTTATCTGGATAGTTTCTTCAAAAGATCAAACGTTTAATTATTTGGGCCTCAATAGCAAAGGATTGCTTAATGCCTTTTTCTTCGTTATTTCAGTAATCGCCTTTTCTCAGTTCTGTTTTTCACTATGGGACTCTCCCTTCGTAGGAACATATATTCTTTCACTTACAACAGTCGGAACATTTTGGTGGACTATTGATGTAATGCAACCATCAGGTGTCTAATTAAATCGCCATATTCGGATATTTCGTGTGCGAAATGTCAAGGGCTGCGTCTACTGACAATGACTGATTGGAATGGCTAAACATGGCGACCACCCCGACTTGCCCGAAATAGTCGAGAACCTATTGATGGAAGACGTCCATACTGTTTTTCTAAAAGCAGATTGCCCACCAAGAGTAAAGAGAGGTACAATTGGTGAATTAAAACTCGTTGAGGTTGAACAAGACGACGATGGTAATTGGGACACTTTACGCATAGAGTCATTGCAAGAGGAATTAGTAGATTTAGCCAAATCTAACAATCATCGCAGTGATTGCTTTTTGGAGATTGATCGGAAAGGATGTCAAGTGGTTCAACTCGGCGATTTACGTATAGCATGCGCTTGGCCACCATTTGCTGATGCTAGGGAGATAACCATAGTCAGGCCTGTTGCAAAATTACAGATTAGTGATTATGAATTAGACCCACGGCTGATAGAGAGACTTTCAAATCATCACCGAGGAGTTTTCATTTGCGGAAGGCCCGGTTCAGGAAAAACCACCCTGGCTCAAGCTATTGCTGAATACCTTGACAATGATTTAGGGACAATGGTCAAAACAATGGAGTCTCCTAGAGATTTACAATTAGCAAATAGAATCACTCAATATGCGCCACTAGAAGGCGATTTAGAGAAAACAGCCGAAATAATATTTCTTGTAAGGCCAGATTTTGTAATATTTGANGAGGTCAGGAGGGCAAGAGATTTCGAAATTTTTGCNGATGTTAGATTGGCNGGGGTTGGGCTACTTGGAGTAACGCACGCNAACTCNGCATTAGANGCGATNCAAAGATTGATTGGAAAGGTAGAATTAGGNTTAGTAAGCCAAGTTCTCGATACTATTCTACANGTNGAGGCTGGTAAAATACAGCAGGTTTTAGAATTGAGAATGACGGTTAAAGCGCCCACNGGGATGCAAGAAGAATTGGCTAGACCAGTAATAGAAGTTGTAGAATTTCCAAGCGGAAAAATAACCCANGAAATGTTTGCATTTGGTTCNGAAATNGCAGTGGTTCCGGTAGATGGNACTTCTAGGGGNATTTCTCCTATGAAATCCTTAGCAAAGGCAGCCTTAATNCAAAAGATTAGAGAGTGGATCGGAGTTGAATCTCAAATTCAAATTTTGAGCGATTCTAGCGCAAATATCTTTGTTCCTAGTAATATGATATCAACACTTGTAGGCAGAGGGGGAGAGAATATTCGTCAACTACAGGATGATTTAGGCGGCATTGCACTCTCAGTAAAATCACTTGAAGAGATGCCAGAAGGTATGGAAAATCCTAGAAATCCATACTGGCAAGACCAGCAAGATAGGAGGAGCAAATCAGGTCGAGCCTGGGAGCACCAGTCTAGAGGTTCAAAGGGTAAGGGCCGGAAGGGTAGAAAAGGTAGAAGATGACATAAAACTCGCCTTTTCAATATCTATTAAGGCACTCAATTTTAATAGTGAAGACAAACACCCTTTGGTATGAGCACTGAAGATGGGCAGGGCGAAGAAGCGAAAAAGGAGGGTGACGCTCTTGTCGCGTTCCTTCTTGAAAATAGAACACTGATGAACTATGCATCGATTATAATGATTGTTTATGCTGTATGGGCTACAATTGAAGTAATTACCAATGCATATGGAGCCACATGGTGGCCTCCAGAAACAGGTATTCCAGCGGATGAACTATTCAATAATCCGGATAGAGATCAAAATATCAATAATGGTCTTATTATTGGTTTAGGNGCTATTTGCGGAACATTAGGATTCCTAATACAATACTTCTACCGAGCAGCTCCATATGTTGATGCATCAATGACCGCAACAGCGGCTCTAATCATTCAACAAGCTACAGGCGGAGCAACCGGCGGNGTAGATGCTGAAGATGTAATTGCNAAGGCNGAAGTCGCAGCAACAATCGCTGCAGATACGGCAATTAGAGAATCATCAGAAGACACTCTTGAACAAGCGAAAGAAACCGCTGAAGCAGCAGCTACAGCAGCTGTGGAAGAGATGATGGCAGCAGTCCAAGAAAAGGTAGACTCCGTTGCTGAAGTAGCTGAAGCTGCAGGGGCTGCCGCACAGGAAGCATCTGTAAAAGCAGAGGAAGCAGCAACTGTGGAAGCAGCAACAACTGAAGAGACATCCGAAGAAACGGATGATTCAGATGACTCTGAAGATAAAACTCCTATGAAAGGACCAAAGTTCTGAGGTGAATTAAATGTGGGAACATAAAACAGTATCAAATAAAGAAATGATNGCAACAGGAAGAATGAANCCTAGTGAAACCTATGTTAGGTTNATGGACGAGGTCGANGAAGCAGTATCNGCNGCACAAGTTAACGANTTTGCNCACGAATCATTCCTCGAATACCTACCTAGAAGAGGTCCATGGGAAGAATTAACCGAGACGGATATGGCTAAAGCAGATCCTCGAAGTAGATACATCGGACCTGCCAAGGCTAAATTACTCAATACAAACCTGTATTTGGGCTCTACTTGGATTGAAGCCGAGAGATTCAAATTTGAGCGAAGAATTCTGACAGTTGCAGATTTCCTAAAGCAAAAGACAATTATCAATGCTAACATGTGGACTCCTAAGCAATTATTTACAACCCAATCATTCTTTTTCTGTTCAACAGGCGANGAAGANAGAATGGGCGGTTCATTCCTAACTGGAGATATGCCAGGCGACAATCACATTTTCCTTGGTAANCAAGATGGAGAATTCGCAGAATGGGAAACTATTCTATGGGGATTAGGCCATAGAGGTGTAGTNCCAGATTCCGACCCATTAGACAAGTGTTTCTACCCTTCTTTGATGCANAGAAATGTTTCATTTAACAACAGACTTGGATGGATACGTTATTCTCCAGCCGGGTTTGGAAAAGACGCCAATGGATTCTTAGTAACTAGACCACATACTTGGATTTGGCCAGCTGTTAATGGAAANAGAGATACTCCAACCGCATTCAACCTACTAGTTAACTTACCNGACCGAAGACTTTCATTCGGTGAAGAAGGAATTACAGATGTATTTATGACAACAGGAAAGACTTCCATGTACTCTTTAATGGGAATGATGAGTTCTTCCACTGTTAGACAAATGTTCGGTGCAGGTTCTGAAATGGTACCATTAGAATTCCATTGTATTGAACCAGGACTTGATGAGTGGATTGCTAGAGCGAGTGATGAAGATAAGTATTCGCGATTATTCGAAGTTTGTGCTTGTTTAGGTTACATGTTAACCGACCCGCAAGTTGGAACATTAGGAGGCTCCTCAAAGAGAAGAAGACTATTGATGTATCCTACNGACCAAGGTAACTTGTTAACTTGTGTAAATGCAAGCCAAGTAGCTGACCANGCTTTAAAATCAAATTACGAGGCTACAGTATTCACCAAACTCGACCAAGCTGATTTCATGAATAGAGTTACTCGTAGATTCAAAGCTTATGCAGATTTAGTCGCTGCAAGTGATGTAGCCAAGGGAGCTCGCTGGATTAGCCAAGCCGACTTCCATGATGGAGAAAAGAAAGTTACCGGCCCTCCAGTACACTCAATTATTTCTGTAAGAGGATACGATATTATCGATATGGAAGAATATATGAATTCATTTGATGATATTTCTCAAGCACCAGAACGTTTGATGAGGAGAATTGTACAGTCNATCGCAACTAATGCGTTGAAAACGATTTATCCAATGGATATACTAGGTGAAGGAGCAGGTGCTGCCCCATTCTCCCACATATTTGGAGCCAAAGACGATAACCCACTAGTATACTATACAGATTTAAGATTCTTAGTACCNACCTCAATCGATAAGTTACGTACTATGACTGGATCTCGTGGTGCAGATAGAGGAAGAATGAGAGAAGCATATACTGGATTAACAAATGCCGATGCTATGACAAGTTTGTCAATACAAGACCTATGTCTTCCATTCTTAGCAGACCTTGGTAAAGATTCTTGGCAAACAGGAACAGGTCTTAAGGAAGGCGAAGTAATTATTGAAGTAACTATGGCAGTCAATCCAGCAAGAGTTTGGAGAGCCCTGCTAGAGCCTACAACTAAGGAAATATTCGATCTNCCAAAAGGCCATAAAGGAACTGCAGCAAACCTATGGGGNGANATCTTCATCAANAACGAAGCACTTCATTCCAAGATGGAGAAAGATGGACTTGGACATTATCTAAACCTATTGAAGATGGCCTACCATTGGAGTAATGATGAATCAAGAAAGATTCATAAATTGGATAAGTAATTCTTGTGAAAGGTTTCTTCAACAGGCGATTATTAGCCAGCCTCATGGCTCAACCAAATGATGGCTCAGGTCGCGCACCGGTAGCCATAGTTAGGCCTACAACCTCTGTAACTAGTGGTGTTGAAGTTACACAAAAGTTAGTTGGTGCCGCTGTTGCATTTGGTAATCTTATCAGTGGGACATTCGGTCCGAATGGCCTTGATAAGATGCTATACAAAACAAATGGAGAGGCTGCAGTAACAAATGATGGTGCAAAAATTGTTGCAGAATTACTAGTAAAACATCCTGCTGCAAANGCATTTGTCCTTCTTGCAGAATCCCAAGAGAATGCATGCGGCGACGGAGTAACGGGTTGTCTAATCATTGCTAGTGAACTAATGCGTGAAGCAGGTAGATTACTTGAGAAAGGATTACACCCCCTAATTCTGATAAATGGTTATCAAAGTGCTCTCAAATATACATTAGATCACCTTGAAGAAGTAGAAGAAGAAGTAAGTTTGAGCGACAAAGAAATTCTTCTCTCGATTGCAAAAACAGCAATGACCGGGACATCCGCCGAAACTAAAGACGATACAATTCCAGAGGCTGTAATTGAAGCGGTAATCCAAGTTGCGGATATTGATGAAGAAGGTACTCCAATTGTTAATACAGAAGATATCCGTATTTCTAAATCGGGCGAAGGCAGTATTTCTCAAACAAAATTAGTTCGTGGACTGATTATAGAAAGACGTATTGGGCTTGATAGAATTCCTAGAAGTATTGAACGAGGTAAGGTTGCAGTATTGTCTTGCCCCCTTGAAATTCAACAAACAACTCGAGAATCAGAAGTTGAAATATCAACCGCAGAACAATGGGAAGGATTCATTGATGCTGAACAAAAAATATTAGATTCTAAATCAGAAAAAATAATCGCATCAGGGGCTAAGGTTTTGTTTTGTGCTGAAAGTATAGATTCACGAATACTACATCGTTTAGCTGATGAAGGGATGTTTATCCTAGATAATCTAGAGAGAAGCGGGGCTGAAGATTTAGCAAAAGCGACAGGTGCTCTTATGATTAATCATATTGATGACTTAACGGAAGAAACTCTAGGTGTCTTTGATTCGCTAACGGTTTCAAAAATTGATGATACTGAGGAGCCTAGAGATAGAATTTATCTTGAAGTTGGAAAATCTTCAGGCCTCTCAACAATAGATGTTGGAGGCGGAGTAGGTGTTGCTAGCGAGGAAATTATTCGTGGTATTTACGATGCTCTGCGTTCTGTTTCTGCATCTATCTTGACAGGTTCTGCTGTATGTGGGGGCGGTAGTTTCCATATGTCTGCAAGTCTACATGTTCGAGAAAAGTCAGAAATGCATTCTGGCAAAGAACGCTTAGCAATGGAGGCATTCGCCAGAGCATTAGAAGCAATTCCTGCAACTCTTGCATCAAATGCCGGACAACATAGACTAGATTCTCTTTTATCTCTTACCGCATTACAACGTAATGGTTCTAGTAATGCTGGAATTAACAAATATGGGGAAGCGAGCCAACTAGACTCAATTTTTGAGTGTGCTGATTCAGTCGCACATGCAATTGAAGCCGCTTGTGAGACCGCTTGTGGTTTACTAAGAGTCGACCAAGTAATTTCTGCTAGAGGCGATTAAATCCTAATCGCTATGTTCATGAGCGTCGAACTAGAGCGTCGTAATGGGTAATGTTATGATTGATTCTAACCGACCACGTGCCCTACTTAGCGTCTATGACAAAACTGGCATAGTAGAATTTGCTACTGCACTATCTAAGATGGGGTTTGAATTAGTTTCTACTGGAGGCACTGCCCGTGTTTTATCCCAAGCAGGATTAGAGGTTATTGGAGTATCAGATGTTACAGGCCACCCAGAGATTTTTGATGGTAGGGTGAAATCTCTCCACCCTGCAATACATGGACCATTACTGGCTAGATTGGAGACTGAAAAAGATAGAAAGGGATTGAGCGAGTTAAATTATCCGCCAATCCA
Source organism: Methanobacteriota archaeon (assembly GCA_002702945.1). The sequence goes on along the minus strand of PADF01000014.1, from coordinate 77,320 downwards.
AATCGTTGCATGTAATCTATATCCATTCAGTGATGCTGCGAGCCAAGAACCAAAATTAGAAGATTCTGATCTTTTAGAGATGATCGATATTGGCGGCCCAACAATGGTCAGGGCTTCTGCAAAAAATCATAGAAACGTAGTGATAGTTTGTAACCCTAGAAATTATGATGAAGTTATTTCAACAATCCAAGAATCTAGAGGTATTCAAAATATTGATTTATCCTTCAGACAAAAATTAGCTTTGGAAGCATTTGAGCACACTGCCGCATATGATTCAGCAATATCAGATGAACTACATGCTCGCTGGGTTGGCAGACCTGAAAATTACGATGATAAAGAACAGCAAAGTATTCGTCTACCGTCGACATTACTTACTTCAGCATATATCTCTCATACACTTAGATATGGTGAAAATAGCCATCAAGCGGCGGCTCTATACATCGACCCGAAAGAACTGGGAAATCATTCGACATTGGTTACTGCTAAGGTAGAAGGTGGCAAAGACATGTCTTACAATAACTACTCTGATGCAGACGCGACCCTTCGGTTGTGTCGTTCTCTTTCGACAGACGAATGGCCAGAAACTCCACATGCATGTGTTATTGTCAAACACAACAACCCATGTGGCGCAGCACTTGGGGCAACTCAAGTAGAAGCATATCAAATGGCCTTGGCCAGCGACCCCGAATCCGCATTTGGCTCCATAATTTGCTTTAATGAGCCACTTGAGGAAGATACTGCTGAATCAATGGAACCGTTATTTATCGAAGTTTTAATGGCGCCAGAATACAAGGGTAAGTCAAAAGAAATTGTTATGAAAAAGAAAAACCGGAGAATTTTAACAATCCAATCTCCTAACAATAGACTTGCCCCTCTTCAAAGAATATTAGTCAAGAAACCNGTAGAAGGNGGCTGGATTGTACAAACAGAAGAGGCGCCAGTAATCGATTGGTCTAAGGCTCAAGTCCCCACTAAGAAGCAACCTACAGAAGCAGAGATTGCTAGTATGAAATTTGCAGTTAGAGTTTGTGAACAAGTCAAATCTAATGCAATTGTAATGGTTCAAGGTACTGCTACGGTAGGAATCGGTCCAGGCCAAACAAGCCGGGTCGAGGCAGTTCGAATTGCTGCAAGAAGGGCGGGTAAGAAAGCNGAAGGATGTGTTTTAGCCTCTGANGCCTTCTTCCCATTCAANGATGGTTTGGAACAGTCTGCTGATGCAGGAGCGGCCGCNATTGTTCAGCCAGGNGGTTCGATNAGAGATCAAGAAGTAATTGATGCAGCAGATGAAAGAGGAATTTCGATGTTATTTACTGGGCATAGATTATTCCGGCATTGATTGCGAAGCCCTCAAATCATCAAGCCACTACCGTCAATCATGGCGACCTCTAATGGTAATTTCAGAAAAGGTCGGCCGGAAGATCCTCTGCGCTGTGCAATATTTATCTCAGGCTCAGGTTCTGGAATGAACGCCTTGTTNCAGTATCAAAATTTGAAAAAGCAGTGCNCTCATCGCACCGTTTTGGTTATTTCAAATAACCCAGATGCTGGAGGAATTGAAATTGCTAGAAATCAGGGAATCCCTGTGGAAGTTGTTGAATTACCAGAGATAGAAAATAAACAAGAGCGTAGATTAAAACACGAATNTGAAATTGATAATATGTTAGAAAATTTTAATGTTGAATTAATAATTCTAAGTGGATATATGAGGCTGCTGAGCGCAGAGTTCGTCAGTAAATGGAATATGAAGATAGTAAATATTCATCCATCGCTTCTACCGAATTTCCCCGGCGCTCACGCACACAGAGATGTTTTGGCTGCTAAAGCTAAATTATCNGGGTGCACAGTACACTTTGTTGATTCCGGAATGGATACTGGAAAAATCATTGCCCAAAGAAAGGTTCCAGTATTTCCCAATGATACGATTGAAACATTATCAAAAAGAGTCAAAGTCGAAGAACACATACTATATCCATTAGTCATCGATGAATTATGTAAATAATTTCAATCATTGAAGTTTCATTGTGTTGAATAGCCGCTTTCTAAAATCAGCCAATCTTGTTAATGCTGAAGCCGTTCTAGCCCCAAACCANGTTAAATCTTCACCATCAACATGAACAACTTCGGGAGCAGTACCTCCTGCAGAGACGATATCTTTCCCGATAGACTCTCCTTCTTCTGACGTGAAGTTATATGGCTCACTGGTAAGCAATATTAACTCAATATGATGTTCAATAAATTCTTCAATGGTTATTTCCGGATAACCATTTCCTCCTGGTTTAGTATCGATGACATCAAAACCAACTCTGGTTAGTATCGCACCAGAATATCTTCTAGGTGAAACAGTCATCAAAGGATTATGCCATATCAGAGGTATGGTCTTGACTGATAGACTATTTTGTTCTAGCGAATCTAGAGAATCTTGACAGAGATTAGCTAAATTTTCCCCCTCGCTATATTTGTTACATGCTTTTCCTAATTCTCGCAACATATGCGGTACATCATCGGGAGAAAGAACTTCACTCACAAATATCTGGTAACCTTCCTTGGCTAGGGTTTGGTATACTGATAACGGATTTTCTTCTTTATCCATGACGATTAAATCAGGCTTTAATTTACGAATTTTTCCAAGATTTGGAGTTTTAGTACCACCGATCACCATCACATCTCTAATCATATTCTTTGGATGTATGCACCATGATGTTCTTCCAACAACTTCATCGGAAGTCAAACCAAGCGCAAATAGGGTTTCGGTCAGCGAAGGTACCAAACTCACTATCCGCATGAATCTTCTATTTCGTCTAGGTTGAAAATTATGTTAGTAATCAATCTATCAAGGGATTAAATGATACATCTAGCCGTTATCGCTCAAATGGGACTGATATGGGTACATTAGTGAAAGGTCAAGCAGCAACATATGTTGAAGAATTATGGATTGAAACAGAAAAGAGATATGAGATTGTATGCATTACTAGGGAGGTGTCAAAAGTTATATCAGAAAGCGGTATAAAAGATGGTTTGGTACTAGTAAACCCAATGCATATAACAGCATCTTGCTATGTCAATGATTTAGAATATGGGCTTCATCATGATATCATGAAATGGTTAGAAAAGATTGCCCCTTTCTATGGAATAGATGGAAATCAAGGNGAAGAATACCATCACCACAGAACAGGTGAAGACAATGGTGATGCCCATCTAAAAAGACAATTACTCGGGCAACAGGTTACAATGCCNGTAAAGAATGGAAAATTGCATTTAGGTAATTGGGAACAAATACACTATGCGGAATTTGATGGTCAAAGAAGAAAGCGAATATTAGTAAAAGTTATTGGAATAATTTAACTTTAGACAAATTATTTTGCAAGCATTTTTACTTCACATTCATCAAGTCGAGTTTTTGCAACAATGTGCTCTGCATCTATTGCTAGAACAGATCTCCAGCCTAAGCTAGCTTGTTGATATCTTTCTGCCTCATGATGTANTGCAGCAATATGTAAGTGAGCATCGATATGGTTACCATCGCACTTAACGGCTGCTTCAAAATCACTTAGTGCATTATCGTCCTTGCCCCATTCCAAATACAACAGTCCTCTTTGATGCCAAGCAGGAGCATAGTCCGGTGCAATTCTTAGTGCGTCATTAAGCGGCCCCTCTGCTCTTTCAGGTCTATTTAGAGCAACAAAACAAGCGGCTAATTGTGTTAATGCTTGGTGGTGATGAGGGGCTTTCTCAAGAACCATTTCTAAATCAGATCGGGCACNAGACCACTCCCCCAAACTCATTTCTGCCTCAGCCTTTTTGAATCTAGCAAGAGTAAAATTAGGCGCTAAATCTAATAGGATTTCAGCATCGTCTANCGCCTTCTTTCCTTCATCTAAAGCCATGAAAATACTACATCTGTTTAATCTTGCACGCATATGCCCAGGGTCTTTGTCTAGCGTTTTTCCATAGTAGTCCAATGCTCTGTCTAAATGACCAGTTCGAGCCTCTATATTTCCTCTTACATAGGTGATAATCGGACTTTGGCCATGTATATCGGCAATGTCAATTTGTTGAGCTGCTGCTGTAATATCGTCTTTATCTAAGAATAGAAGCGCAGCCTCTGCAGCAACTGATGGGTCGTCCTCTGGCAATAATCGCCCTGCTCTTGCCAATGCCTCTTCTGCCGAATCAATATTTTTCAAAAGCCTATTCGTTCTTGCCATTCCAAGCCAAGCAACTCCTAATTCTCGGTTAAGTTTTAGGGCGTTTTCAAATGCTGATATAGCCACAGATAGTAATGTAACATCAGTTTCTCCAGTACCATCTCTAGTTCGGTCTGCATTTGCTAAGTGTAGCCGTCCTTCAACGACATGAAGTAGTGCATGATCAATTCCAACTGGAGTTCCATCGAGTAATTTTTGAGCATCATTAATTCTACCATCAAGTAAATTCCTTGTCGCTATACGGGCTCTTAATTCACCATTCATTTTATCCTTTTCAAGCGCTTTAGCCAATGATTCTTCAGCTGCAGATGCTGAACCTTCAGTTAGTAATAAATCGGCTTTGAGAAGTATTAGATCAACACCACCAGCATCTAATGCAACTGCATGTATTGCAGATTTTAGTGCATCCTTCAATCGATTTGTTTTCGGAGCTAATAATTTAGCCTTCAAGGCCCATGCATCTCCAGATTGTCGATCAATTTCTAGACATTTATCAGCCGCTTCTAGTGCCTTTGAGGTTTCATCTTCCTCGAATAGTAAATTCGCATAACTTAACCAGTCACCAGCTTGGCTTGGATCTTCACTCAATGCATTTTCAATTGCTTCTAAAGCCTCGGAACGCGAACCTGCTCTGGCACGTAATCCTGATAGAAGTGATCTATCTGCAGGAGTATCTAACCCTAAAGCTTCTAGTCTTCTTACATCTCTTTCTGCTTCCATATCTCCCATCTTTGCTAATAGGTGTGCGTGGGCGCGAAGTAATTCTGGGTCATCAGGATGGACAGTCATTCGCGCTTCTAACCAATGTCTTCTAACGTCTCCGTCTCCCTTTTCTATAGCAATATGTTCCAATGCTTCCAAAATATTACTATTTCCTGGAGAAGAAGAGTATGCGATGCCAAAACATGTTTCAGCCCAATCATAACGTCTCAGTGAAAGACTAGCATGGCCNAGTTTGTGTGCGGTTACAGGCTTTAAACCCATATTATCAGCAGTCATATTATGAGAATCAAAGGTTTCTAAAAGCCGTAAAACTAAATTTGAAGTGATCTCATTTAGAATATTAGAATCGCCGACATTACTTTCGATAGAAACAGAAGAAACCAGCATTTCAAGAGCGTTTAATGCTTCAACAAAAAGACCGTGCTCATCTAAAGAATTACCAATTTCTCCAACTTGCTCTAAATGCGTTATAGTATTGTGAGCTAACAGTGCACCATCAAGTTCAGGATTTGTTGCACGCAATGCTTCAACCATGCCATTCAAGCTAGCCAATCTAGAATTCATTCTAGAGACTTCACTGTTGAGATGGCTGAAATGTGCACCCTGACTTTGTTGTAAAACTAGATTATTCTCAGTTACTTCAACTAACTTGTCATGAGTCTTTTTTAGCCAATATCCAGTTCCTCCTCCAGCGCCTATGACAGCGATTCCAAATAAAGCAGTTAGTGGTTCCATAGTGCACGAGTTTTCTTTGCCCCTTTATGCTCATCGGCTAAACTTAGGATGAACAAGCCTATTTCACGACCTTTTATTTTATACCGAAGGAGATAAAATTAATGAAAAACCTTCTTTTTTTCNTCAGTTCTTTGCTCACATTCAAAGGCTTTCGCTATTCATCAGTGTTGAGGTCGTCATATGGAAGGTCATGCTAATGGCGAATCAAACCCGTCATGGTTTAATGATAATATTGAAACTTGGGCGAATATGGGTTGGGATATTGATGNNATTGAAAAGTATCTTGATGAAAACTCAAGTACTGCAACAGAGGCCTTGTTAAGGGTTGAATATCTAGTTAATTTATCTAATAATTTAAGAGATAGATTAGATTTTGAATGGTTGGAAAAAAGCGACTTATTCAATGAATTATTCTCTAATTGGTTAGAAAAATTACANAANCCAATGAATGGAGAAATAATTCAACAAGAATATGAAGAATGGGCAAAAAACAACCGGCCTTGGGAATTAATTTTCCATCAATATAAACCTGAGTGGGATGCAGTTAGAAAAGGAGANGATATGCTGTTANTNCTAGCCCGTTGNGACTCATTAGACCCTTCATCACATCCACAACTNTTTGTCCTTTTACCGATGTTCAAGTCGCCAGAAATGTTGAATAAAATTGATCAAGAATTATCTCTCCTAGAGCAAAATGAAGCTAGACAAAAAAGAACCATATTTAGTTCTGTAGAAGTTTTGAATGAGCAGGGATATGAAGTAGAATATATTATTGATTTACCAATGATCAAAGGATTAGAAGAAATCGCTGAAAAGCAAAGATTGCATACAGAATACGAAATTCTAAGATTGCAGATTATCGATAAATTATCACCTTTTGATGATAAGATTGCAGAAGAATATGAGGGGCATAGACTTGCCCTCATAGGGCGCTCAACCGAAATAGACTTGATTGATTTTAAATCAAAAATTTCATCGATTAGCGACGATTTGCACCAGCGTCTATCCGATGTCAACGATCAAATTTTTGAATGGAGGGAGAAAGGGATAATTTTTTCTCATGATGAAATAATTCGTCCTGATGAACTAATGCAATGGGAAACGAATTTACCGGAACTTCAACAGAGTGTTACTAAACATCTGCATTGGCTTGAACAATACCAAAACNTAGTAAAAATTTGGCCTGATGAAAATGANGGACAAAATTATGCTGGGTATCTTGAAAACACGGAAGATTTGATCGATGTNGTAGAGAACCTTTTGCAAAAATCTAGAGAATTAGAATTAGAATCATTATCTATAATTGAAAGTTATCAAACTTTAGGTTTAGTTTTAGATGGTTATGAATCGNTAATAGAACAAGACCCGAGAAGNGCTCTAAATATGATTAAAGAATCAAAGAATCTATGGCAACAAAGAGTAGAATGTATTGAGAAACTATTAGACATAGATGTTTCATTTGAAGGCGAAGAANCGTTAAACAAACGTATCGCACTACTACGAGAAATTGAAGCCGGNCAAGATATTATTGAAGATACAANCTTGATGATTGAGAACTTTTCCAGGCGAAGAGTCAGACATCGCAGGATGTTAGAATCNGAATTATTAGATTTGATAAAGCAAGGTAAGGCGTCTGAAGATACCATTTCTTCAAGATTAAATCTATTGGAATTTGAAGATTTTATAGCCCATTCTAGGAAATTTGGAATGAGTAAAAATGTTACATTAACCGGAAATTCTGTAATCACATCNTCGATTAGTGAAAGGTTGGAATCTAAATTAAGAAATGAGTTATTACAATATGATAATGCTGGTTGGTATACAGGACATTTGAAGACNCAACTAGAACAAAGCCCTATTGAAGTTGCGAAGATTATGGGGTCAATTAGGCCATTAATTTCAAATCACGAATCTTTGAGAAGACGACTTTCGGCATTGCCTTGGAANCGAGATGTAAATCTAGCAATCCAAGTTCAAGAGCAATTACAAGATCCTCTCAAATTATCACAACTTAGTGATAATATTCCCTCTTTTATGAAGCATCTATCTAAAAAAGATATAGAGGATTCTGAATTTNTTTTTGTTGCTTGGAAACCTGAACCGATAAGAAAAACATTGTTACCNATTCCAGAAACGATTCAACATCCTAAAGATACCCTAGAAGATGCCCATGAGGCAATGTTAGATGCAATGGACGAACAAAATAAACCTGAACCAGTAGAAATTAAGCGAGAAAAAGAATCAATTGGTGTAGAAAAAGAGTCAACTGCGAAACATAAAGAATCTGAATTAGAAATAAACACTAACGTGAATATTGAATCTGCGCTGGAGCCTCGCGAACCGAAAACAGAGCTAAAACNAGTTGATAAGNTAGTAAATAAATCCTCAATCACATCAATTGAAAACGAATCTTTAGAGACTTATCTTGGCTTTTTAGTTGCTTTAGGTTTGGATGAAGATGCAAGTAATATTACAGTTCAAGGTTCTAATTCAATCGACTATATTAGAAAATCAATAGCGCCCCATGTAGGGATTGAGCCAAGGGATATGAGGATTGATAGAATGTTGAGAATCGTGTTGAGGTTGATGCCTAAAGGCGAGCCAAAAGATAAACGAAGAATTACAATGTTAGATCAAATAACCTCTGTATTGCCTAAGTACAAAAAATGGATGAAGGCAAGACTCGAAGCGCGTCATTCTAGCGCCAAAGGAAATTTCTTAGAGGATGCTAAAAGGCTTGGAATTGCTTTGAATAGAATCCCAGGTCCAGGCTTCCCAGTACCATTAACTAACGATGATAAATCATTACCAAATTCTGCAGATTTGGACGGTTTATCCGATGAAGTAAAGATTCTAGTAAACAGTATGAGCATNCNATCTGCTAGTGGAATTGTAGTTGAAGCAGTTTGATTCACTTTAATTCTTCTAGTAATTCATTTTGTTCATCAGCACTCAATGACTCTTCGACAGGAGAGGCTTTCACTGCAATTTCTGGGGCTTCTGGTAGAGGTGCATTTAATGGTACTTCACCAGCATCAATCGGTCCCAAACCCAATCCAATTGGAGGAGGTAATGGCGGAGGTAGAGTGGCTGGCGGTAGAGGTGATGTTGCTAGAGCGGGCGGAGCAGGNGGNCCTGTAGGTGTTGGTGGAGCAGGCGGGGGTAGTGCAGCTGGTGGCGGTGGAGCATGTATTTGTGGTGACGTTGAGGTTGGAGGTCCAGCAGGTGGCGCTGGAGCAAGATTTTCCTGGGGCACTGAATCAGAAGATTCGTTTTGAATCATTTCTTGAGGTGGCGGTGGAGGTGGTAAGTTGTTGGTTTCATTAGGCGAACCAACTACTTCCGATAAAGGTGGAGGAGGCGGTAATGAATTTGTTTCTTGGCTTTCCATTGGCTGATTTAAACCAACTGGAGGGCTAGGTGGGGGTAATTGGTTGATTTGTGGATCAAATGATTGCATTGGGGAATTTGGCCCTGTTGTTGGTTGATTTATCTGTGGTACTTCTTGTGGTTTGGATAAAGAGTTATGAAGATCATCAATAGATTCTGTATCAAAATCCCCAGTCTCCATATATTTAGCTAAGGTAGGGCCAACTAAAGCCATACTAGCTCTAAATCGTGGCCTATTTGAACCATATCCNGTGAATGTAATTTTATGTTTTGAACCATTTGCTGAAAATTCTAGGCTATGGACTTCTAGGTGCATGTATAGCCATCCAAATAATCCGATGCCGATTAATAACTGTCCTAAAAGCGAAACCGCTGGAACAACAATCGAGGCTAATAATCCAATAAAGAATGAGCTAATCCACAGCCACTGGTGTTTGTGCATCAATTCATTGTGATTGTGCGAAAATCCTGTTAGTTCGTGTTTCATAGCTGATTTAATATTTAGACGTCTCTGACCATCTGCTCCATACTTNGATTCAACAATTCTAATCAAATTATCATTGATTACTAACGATGTAGAATTTAACCCGTCGGGGCTTTCAATCAAGGGGAATTCTTCAACCTCGTCGCCGGATAGCGCCATTATTGGCGCAGCTCTAATCGGAAGATTCCATTGTAAATTTTCNTTATTTTCCTCTGGGATTACGGATTCTTGCATTTCGCTACTTTCTTCGTTGTTATCCTCGGATAGCCCCTCTTTTTCATCGACTACGGGCTCTTCGATATTCTCATTTGATGAATCCTCATCAATTGATGAAAATGGGTCTTCATCATCCGGCCAACTTGGCGCATCGCTATCGCTCATAAACTAGGCACGGCTAAGACGCTTCTTAATATGCCCGAATTTTGCTGATAGCATTTTACTTAACTATGGAGTTCAACTAACCATGATTTAACATCATCACGTTCTTCGTAACCTTTCCCAGCTTTTGTACCTACAACTGTCTCAATAGCAGCACTAGAAGCGATCTCAAGTGTTCTATCACTTAATGGCCCATTGAAGACAATAGCAATTGCTCCATCTGCCTCTTCAGCAGCTTTTGCTAATTTAGATGGTCCGATAGGTTCAGAAACCGAACCATCGACCATAACGAATAATGCTTTATTCTTGTCTAATTCACCTAAATGATCGAAGAATTCATGCACTTCNGCNGGNACTTCNTTTTGAGCAAANGTNTCATCCATATCGTCAGCCCAATTTTTGTCTTCAACTCCCGCTTTCTTATCGTCACTTTTCTGCTTTTTACTAATTTGATGAGCGAATTTACTTGCTTCAACTTTCATCGATAGGCACTTAGTGACGGTCTTTTGGGGAAGAAGTTCCCATTCTTGACCAACTGGAGCTTGTGCGACAAAGTCAACTTTCATCATTTCCATTAACTGGCTGAACAGCATCTCTCCACCGCGGTCTCCATCTATGGCTAGAATTACGGTTTCTTTACCATTTGCTAAATCGATTAGTTCTTGTTTCATTTCTCCAGCACCGTCTGCGCTGATTGAATTTTTAACACCACAATTTAGTAAATTCTTAACATCATTTCTTCCTTCTACNACAATCAACGATGAAGAAGATTCGATGTTTGGGCCACATGTTAGTCCATGAAACGAGGTAGCTGTTCCAACAGTTAATACCGAACGAACTTCTTCGATAACGGTCTTAGAAGCAGCTTCTCCAGAATTAACCATCTTTAACAGTAATTCCTTTGCTCTATCAACAACAGTAGTTCTCTTGTTTGCTCTGATGTCAAGAATTTCCTTAACTACAATTTTTGCAGTACAAGGGCCAATTCTATCAATTGTTTCTAAAGATGATGCAATAATTGCAGTTTCTACATTGTCTAGACTACTAGGGATAATTATCATTCCATGGACTTTTCCGCCTTTGGTTTCCATTTCTACATCTACGTGGCCTATTCTAGCCGTTCGTTGTAATTTTCTTAATTCTAGTTCATCACCGAGCAAACCCTCGGTTTGACCCATTATAGCACCTATAATGTCTTTTCTTTGAACAGTTCCGTTTACCTTAATATCAGCGCGAATTTGGTATTTCATCGCCTTGCTTTGTTTTGAGTTATGCCCTCCACGAGGGTGTGATTTCTTAGCCATTTGAATATCTCCTTTAATATCCACATCTTGAACCGAAAGTTAAGAGGAAACCCTCTCAATTTTCCAAAGCCGCAAGACGAATCTTGAGGCGTGAACAGGATGTGAACAAATCTCCGACAATCCAATACTTATTGAATGCTCTTGTTGAAAAATCNTATTTTTATCGATTTTTAATGAGCAACTAATTCAAGAACAGTAAGTGCATCGGCTAATTGTGTCCGACATTCTGTGCCATAGTTTGGAAGCGTTCCAAAGCACGATAGAAATCATGCTCGTAGACGGTATTTTGACCAGAGAGGAGAAGCGNCTTGTCATCAAATTAGCTAGTGCGTTAAATCTTGATGAAGATGAACCTTCTAAAATCTATGAAGCCNTTAGGAATGGTAAATCTGTAAAAGGTGGAAATCCAATCACGCTCTTAGAAGCGAAGGAAATTTACACCAAGGTATTCGAAATTGCTATTGTCAATGCTTCGTTATCTCGTGATGAGTTTAGGGTTTTAGCACATTTGAGGGATTTATTCGAAATAGATGATGAAGAACACGAGAAGATCGAAGCAGAACTTCGTGAAATTGTTAAAGAAAAATTCGAAGACCCTAATGTTATTGACAAGATGTTAGGGACTCTTAGAGATTCGGTTAATTTAGTCGGCGACTTATTTGATGTCGTTCGAAAGAAATCAACTGATGGTGCCAAGAAATGAATCTACAACTGGATCAATTATTGGCAGACACATCGCCAAATATTCTCAAGTCTAAGCGCAAGACATTGAAATTCTTACTTCAAGCATATCAAGCAGGAACTCCTGGTATGAATACCAAACCAAAGACAGATATTTTGGTCAAACAAGGGGCCTTTACTTTTCATTATGGCTGTACAGACCCGGAAATGCGAACTTTGACATCATGGTTGCTAACCAACTCGCCTAGTAGGAAAAAATTGGCGAAAATTATTCCTAAACTTTGGAAGAGGCATGGAAAAGAAGATCTAAAATTAGTAGGGTTATTACTGGCTAATTTAAACAAAGAAGATTTGAAAGAAGACCCATGGATTGTATTTATCCATTTATTTAACAAAAGCGAACCACTGGAAACAATTTTGGAAATCACCGAAGAGATGAACCGTTCAGAAAATAAGATTCCAGATGATGAATGGCTTATCGCAATGGCCCAACAAAGTGATTTATGGCATCAAATAGCCATGCTCTTTATTTCTGTAAGGAGCCAAGGTATTGGGGAATTAAAGCAATTAGTAATCTCCGCACCTACGGGTGGTGAATTATTTGAAAAGATAAGAAATAGCCTATTGAAATCAAATACTTGAAACACCGGTTATTCTTAGCATTGTTATGAGTGAGAGGTTTCTTCCAACTGAAGACCCGGTAATGGAATCAGTCCTCCAGTGGACGGTCAATAGGGATGCTCAAGATGTTAGACGGCTGTTGGAATGGCTACCTGAGGCACGTTCTTCAAGAGAGAGAAAGGCGCTTTTGGAACGCGTTAGAAGTTTATTATTAGAGTTAGAAGGCGCCATGAATAGACTTGACGAACTTCATTGATGATGCCCATGACTACTTTTGTTATTTTAGCCGGCGGACAAAGTTCACGTATGGGCCAAGATAAATCATTGATGGAAAGAGGTACTAATCGGATTTATCATTTGTGTAATAAGATAATAGATTCTAGAATAATAACTCTTTGCGGCGACGAATCTAGAATAGATTTGTTCGAAGGAGAAGTTTGGCCTGATCCAAGTAATTTATCAGGGGCTTTAGAGATCATCAAGTGGTGTTTGAATAATATAGAGGGTAAAATTCAGTTAATCTCATGTGATGCATTCAATTTAGAAAAAGAAGGCATTAATTGGCTTCATAATTATGAGAATGCAACACCTGTAGATGGTTTTGGTAATCGTCAACCGCTATTGTCATTGATTTCAAATAAACAGTTACTCAATTTTTCAAGCAGGAATATTAGAGATCTTTTTGCAGGGATTCCTTCAGTAGTAAATGAAGAATTTTCAAAACAGTTCAACAATTTCAATACCAAAGGTGATGTATTAAAATTAGATTAGTAATGGGAGAATTCTACACCATCAATGGCATGAGTCACTTTATGTCCATTTTCCAATACGGTACCAATAATTTCAACACCAGTCATTTTTTCCTGTAACCAATTACAGATTGTTTTTGCTTTATCAGCATTCACTGCAATAATTATGCCAATACCCATATTGAAAGTACGGTACATTTCACGAGTTTCAACTCCACCTATTTCTTGGAGCCAAGAAAATTCGGGATGTACTGGTAACGGGTCACTGATGTGCCAGCCCAAGCTATCATGCAGTCGTAGCAGGTTGGATAATCCTCCACCGGTTACATGACAAATTGCACGAAGGTCATTGATTGAGAAGTCGTCACTTTTCTGGGCGTGATGAATTAAATCAACTACTGGATCACAGTAGATGCGCGTTGGGTTTAGGAAAATCTCTCCTAAAGTTATTTTTTGATTTTCATTTCCAGCGAATCTCAAGACATCTCTTCCAAGACTATCCGCATCAAAAGGGGCCTCACTGGTATAGTCATAATTTGAATGTTCAATTATTCTTCGAACCAAGGAATATCCATTAGAATGAATTCCAGATGACGGTAAACCGATTAACACGTCCCCCTCTTGTAGATTCTCACCAGTTATCGCCTCACCTTTTTTGAGATATCCTAAAGCAGTTCCAGACAGGTCTAACTCCGTAACTATGCCTGGTAATGATGCGGTTTCCCCGCCCGCCAAAGTAACTCTAGCAATACGGCAAGCCTCAGCAAGAGATGCTCCAAGGGCGGCATGGGTTTCTGGGTCTGGTTTAGGTACAGCAACATAGTCGACAAATGCAATAGGTTCTGCACCAACGCATAGTAAATCGTTGACATTCATGGCCATACAATCTATTCCAACTCCGCCCCATTGATTTAGTAACGAAGCGATTTGAAGTTTACTTCCTACGCCATCGGTGGCTAGTGCTAGAAGATTATCTCCAAATTCAATTAGCCCGCCAAAGCCGCCAGGTAGGTCAACTGGCGCCCCAGGTGTTCCAGCAGGTCGAACAGAACGTCCTAAAGAAGCGATTAAAGAAGCCACAGCAGACCCTTCCAAGTCGATGTCGACCCCAGCACTTGCATAGTCCATTGGCTTGGCCATGTCTATTCCATCCAAAGGCAACTCATGAATAAACCGGCTCAACTCATAAGGGATTTAGATAGCAGTGGTAGACTGATATCTAGTCGATAATCAATACCAGAGTGTGTGCCATCAAACTCTTGCCATGTATGCTCAATCCCCAATTCCGATAGTCTAGCAGTTAACTTACGACTTCCGTATTGGATACCATATTGGTCTTGATTTCCACAGTCGATAAATAATAATTTTAACGAATCAAGGTTACTTGAATTTGATTCAATCAAGCGTAGAGTATCGAAATTAAGCCAGTTTGACCAACGTTGCTCTTCAAGTTCACAATATTTCATATCCACAGGTAACTGAATTCCAAAAGGATTTGTTGCCTCGGATTCACCAGGATCATATGAAGCAGCCATAGCACAAATCATCAATGTATGAAAATCGCTAGAACTCATCTTACCGGCTTTCATCACCGAATCAACATATTGAGCTGGTGTACCGTAATTCGAAATATGAGTAATAGTTTCAGCAAATGTGGGCATGAACATTGTTTCAAATCCGACATCACCCGAATGACTTACTATAGCATCCCATTGATTTGGTTTAGTAAGTGCATTATACAATGCTCCATATCCTCCAGATGATTTACCAATCAAACCAAAATTACCATTACAAGAATAACGATGCATAATTGATTTTTTAAGTTCACTTGACAACCATGAACTCCAATTTCCCATTACCGGTGAATCAACAAATTGATTTCCTCCTAGAGAAGTAAAAGTATCTGGTAATACCAACAGGCAAGGTTCCATTTCACCTACTTTAACCAACCTTTCATGTCGTTGTAAAATGCTCTCTGAAAAGGCCTTCCAACCCGCTCTGGCAGGTCCAGAAGAAGTAAATGGTGCTAAGTAAATTATCGCTGGTAATTGGCCCCCTTTCTCAATCAAATCAATCCCTTCGGGCGTATTATGAACTATGATTTCTCTCGAAGTAGGATCTCCAAGGCGATTGTTTAAAAGATTGGAATCTATAACAAATCTATCAATTCGGCCAAGAATCGGTGCGAAAGAATGCTTGGGCATAAACACTCTAGAAGTTCTTTATTCATTGGTTCTGCGGTCATGGCGAATGGGCAATGGACATGGGCGGTAATGATAAAAAAAGGATACAGAGCCACCGTTTTTCCAGTGGAAATATAGGGGTGAGGGTTTACCTAGAAAAGAGTACATAAACGGTTGACGTTTTGCCAAACTGTTCGCGACATTGAATTAGGGGGGAATGAGTTGTTACAAGAGTTTGATTTACCAGCGCGTTGGACCTCAATGATTCAAGATCTATATGCCGAAGCAGTTCATAATCTCGCACAAAATTGGCCCGATGAACAGTCTTTAGAAGTTTCATACCGAATTATTGAGGGCTTTGATGACGAGTTTGCTCAAGATATCATTGAACACCCGGAATTACATTTCCATGCAGCAAATCATGCACTTAGACAATTTTTACGAGATGCAGGTCACCCTACCATGTTTCCTTTTGTCCGTATAGTCCATCTGCCAAGTGACCAAGTTAGAATAGTGTCTCAGTTACGCTCAGATGACATTGGCCAAATGCTTGCTATAGACGCTGTTACGACCAAAATTTCAGGCGTCCGACCTAGAATTTATTCAGCGTCTTTTGAATGCGCATCTTGTGGACATGTAACTATTGTAAATCAACCCAATGAGCAAGAATTAGTTGAGCCCATTGAGTGTTCACAAATAGATGGAGGGTGCGGAAAGCCAAAGCGGCAAACAAGATTTGTTTTACAACAGGAGGAATCGATATTAATCAACTCCCAGTTCATTGAACTGCAAGAACTTCCCGAACAGATGAAAGGAGGTATTCAGCCTGAAAGGATTATTTGTATCGGTGAGCATGATTTAGCTGGTAAACTAAATCCAGGTGACAGAGTTAAGGCGAATGGTGTGCTATTCATACGCTCCCAAAGGAAAGGCGGAAAAGATACACCTGTTTTCGACATTTTCCTCAGAATTCATTCGCTTGAACGTCAAAATGTACCATTAGAAGAAATCAAGATTTCCGAAGACGAAGAATTGGAAATTAAAGAATTGGCTAGTAGAAGTGATATTTACGACTTATTCACTAAGAGTATNGCGCCATCTATTTTTGGAATGGATCGAGTAAAGGAATCNTTGATGCTACAACTCTTTGGTGGAGTGGCCCGGTTAAATCCAGATGGGACAAGGAATAGGGGAGATATTCATATTCTCCTTATGGGGGACCCAGGTGTTGCTAAATCACAATTATTGAATTATATGTCAAGAATTTCTCCGCGTGGAAGATTTACATCGGGTCAATCGGCATCTGCAGCAGGTCTTACAGCAGCAGCGGTTCAGGATTCTGCGGCAGAAGGGCGCTGGACTTTGGAGGCTGGTGCCTTGGTTCTAGCTGACTTGGGATTAGCAGCTATTGACGAATTCGACAAGATGAATGAAGGAGATAGATCTAGTATGCATGAAGCAATGGAGCAACAAACAATTTCTATTTCTAAGGCCGGAATCAATGCTAGTCTAAGGACTAGATGTGCCGTACTTGCTGCTGCAAACCCAAAGAATGGACGGTTTGAACCAGTTTCTGAAACTCCATTCACCGGTCAGATAAATTTGGCGCCACCGCTAATTTCTAGATTTGATATTATTTGGTTGCTTACCGATGATGCAGATGAATCTAAAGACTCAAAAATCGCTCANCATATNATNAANAANCGTTTGATAGGAACTAGTGAATTACTCGTCACCGAAGGTAGTGCCCCCGATCCAGTCAAGGGCTCGATTGTTGGTTTACAAAAATCGCAAGATGGNGATGAAATTTTAGCCCGAGATTTAATTCGAAAATATATCGCTTATGCCAAGAGGTCTATACATCCAAAATTAGAGGATGAGGCACAAAATAAAATTGTTGAGTTTTATGTTGAAACCAGAAAGAAAGGTGGAGAATCATCCGATAGTGTTTCAATCACTGCTCGTTCATTAGAGGCAGTAGCTAGAATGGCAGAAGCGAGTGCTAGAATTAGGCTTTCTAATGTCTCAACAGTTGAAGATGTTGAAAGAGCGATAAGACTGACTAAGACTTGGAGAAATGAATTGATGGGTGAAAATTTCGATATGACTACCATTGAAACCGGTAAGAAAACATCTGTTAGAAATCAAGAAAGAGCAATTTTAGAAATAATTTCAACTCTACAAAACCAATCTACTAACAAGGTAAAAGCTGCTAATGTACTCGACGTATACAATGAAGCAGAGAAGTATAAGATTTCTAGAACAAAAACAGAAGATATTATCGAAAAGTTAGTTTCTCAAGGAAGTATAATGCGCCCTTCAGGATATGAAACTCTTCAGATTGTCTGACATCATCCGCTGCTATCTTGAAGGATGAACTATTGGGATTGTCATGGCCGAAGCACATGTTACTGAACCAGAAGGTGACGTAAGCGATGCAGATTCTCTGGACCCGGAGAAAATAGGCTTCATGTGTGGCTTAGAAGTTCACCAACAACTTTCTACAGGGAAATTACACTCTAGGCAATCAGGTGAATTATACGATGTAAGTATTGATACAGTTCCAGATAATTGGCCACGGTTTTCAAGAAAACTTCGCGCTTCAAGGGGGGAAGGCGGAAAGGTTGACGTTGCTGCGAGATTCGAATCTAGGAGAAATCGCTCATTCGTTTATGTTCAGTCTCCAAATTCAGGCCTAATAGAACTTGATGAACAACCACCACTTAGCCATGATAAGGATGCCCTTGATATTGCATTAACTGTCTCTGCTTTAGTTGAAGCCAAACCAGTTTCGTTATTTCAAACAATGAGGAAAACAGTGGTTGACGGCTCAAATACAAGCGGTTTTCAACGCACAACATTGATCTCTACTGATGGAAAATTATCTACTGAAGGAGGCTCAGTTGGAATCGATGTTTTATGTCTTGAAGAAGACAGTGCAAGAAAATTGGATACAATCTCGACAGGAAAAGGAGAACAAGTCATCTATAATTTAGATCGCTTAGGTTTACCATTAATTGAAATCGCAACCGCCCCGGATGTGAAAACTCCTGAGCATGCAAAACAAACTGCTATCGCCTTAGGGCGCGCTTTAAGACAAACTAGAAGGGTTAGAAGAGGACTTGGTAGCATTCGCCAAGATCTGAATGTATCAATCGCTTGTGGCGATAGAATCGAGATAAAAGGTTGTCAGGATTTGTCCTGGATTCCTCGAATCATTAGACTAGAAATGGCTCGACAACTTCACTTTTATCGATTATCCAATAAACTAAGGTCAGATTTACAATTGCCGCCACTGCCCCCAGACAGGCGTTCAACTGATGAGAAAGTAGAGCTTGAAGTTGCCAAAAAAGTCGAGCAAATATTACCACTTAGATTAGTTGATGTTTCAAAAATTTTCTTAGATTGTGAATCTAAAATGGTCAAATCAGGCCTTGATAAAAAATATGTTATGCTTGCATTACCATTGCCGGGGCTTAATGGCTCAATAGGTACTAAACAAATGTGCAAAGGCGACTCACAATTACCTAGACTTGGACGTGAACTTGCCGGTGCTGCAAAGTTGGCTGGTGTAAAAGGTGTATTCCATTCTGATGAATTACCTGCATATGGTATAGAAAAAACTCATGTTTCTTTAGTGAATAAGGAATTAGGACTTGGCGATACCGATGCATTTGTTCTTTGTCTAGCGCCACTTTGGCAAGGTGAACTTGCTCTAGAAAGCGTTCTTGCAAGAGCCCGAATGGCTTGGCATAGAATACCGCAAGAAGTACGAAATGTTGTAATTAAAAAAGGCGCTCCAGAAGACGGAACAACTTCTCCAATGAGGCCATTACCTGGTGGGGCTAGAATGTATCCGGAGACGGATATTCCCACTTCACCACTTACAGATAATCACTGGTCAAATATAATTTCAAATTTACCTATGACGGATATTGAGCGACAGGATAGAATTTCGGAATATGATATATCCGAAGATCAGTCTAATCAACTCTTAGCAAGAGAATTAGATGATATTTTTGTTGATTTATGTGAAGATTTACCTCACAAAGGTTGGGCTGCTGTTTTACTGGAAAATGAAGACGAAAATCCACAATTATGTAAAGCAGTCCTTACTGCTAAAGAAAACGGCGATCTGACTAGAGAGGCTGTCAATTCTGTTATTCAAGCATTTTCAGAGCAACCCTTGCCGTCTGTTGAAATTATTGCAAAATACGCTTTAGAAAATGGTTTCAAGCCAGCAGACTTAGGGGATTTAGAATCTATTGTGGATGATATAGTCAATCAACGAATAGATTTTGTCAAAGAACGTGGCATGGGTGCAATGGGTCCTTTGATGGGCATAGTTATGCAAGCAGCCGGAGCAGCGGACGGTAAAGCAGTTAGTGCTTTACTTAGAGCTGCAATTCAAAGGATAACGGAGTGATACTATGCGCCATGGAGTCGCAATATTTTGTATCGCCATCATATTACTCACTATTCCAAATTCTACCGCCCAGGAATTAGATAATAGCCCATTAGATTTAGAATTCGAATGGAGTTATGAATTNGGCGACGGGTATGTATCAACAAAGCCATTGATAGAAATGAATACTATTTTTGTTAGGACTTCCACCTCGAATCCTAATTCNGATTCTGCTGGAGTTTTCGCTTTTGATTATGNAGGGGAAAAGATTTGGAATATTGAAAATTCAAATTCTACTTTTCATGATATGTCTCCTTTATTATTTGTTCACGATGGCGAGGGGGAATGTGGTTCATGGAATGACATGTTACTCATCGGATGGTCCGATGGAACTGTTGAGGCTTTGAATCCTAATACAGGCGAAACTCTTTGGCAACAAAAAACCGAGAAGATTACATGGGGCATTACGGGTTCAATGTTGATTGATGAAGATAACCTAGTAGTTCCAACAAGAAATGGTCTAGCGAGTTTTTGTCTTGCAAATGGCAATAATATATTCGATTATGAAACTGGCTTGGGTTGGAGAAATGGAGTATCTAAGGTAGGTGACAGGTANTTCTTAGGTGATGAAAACGGCAACCTTTGGAGTGTATCAAAAAACGGGGCAATAGAATCTAGCAATTTGGATATAGGGAAAATAAGGCACGCACCTCTAGTTTTTGGCGATAAATTATTGATTCATGGTCAAGGAATCTCTAGCAGTAAAATCGTACTTGTAAATACCAGCGACTTTTCTTTTGAACTGATTTCAACATCCGGCCCCTCCCCNGGAATCCCTCTTTCAATAGGCCAAACCGTGATTACAACTGATTTAGATAATTTAGGTTTATTTCAATGCACACAATCCTGCATAAAATTAGATCAACACCCATTCATTTCCAATGGAGAGTCATCCATCATTCAGGATAACAAAATAATGTTGCCAAAGAATACAGCAGATGGCGGATGGGGTATATTTTCAATCAATAATAATTCGACTGTAGAATTTGAAGGGTTATTTTCTACAATAAATGACTGGTATGGGACATCTGCACCAGAATATATTTCTAACGAAGAAATAGAGATTTTGGCATTAGCAAATGATAATGGAATTTTAGAAGTTTATACTAATCATCACGAAATAGTAATCGAACAGGAAGCTGAATCAAATATAGATTATTTCTCTCAAATCTTAACATTGATNTTAATGATATTTACAGCAATTATCGGGATTCAGTACCTTCGTGAAAAATACTCATCAGCATTTAGGTTTTTCATAATGGTCATGCTTTTAATTTTCTTATTCTCTTTCAGCGACATAGTTTCATCATGGTCCGAATATATTGATAATTCTAGAAACCAATCAAGTGATCAAGAATCACTTTGGCAGGACGAATGGCCCGAAGATTGGCTAGGAACCCAAATAATTGTATTTGAATTTGACAATCAGACCATAACCTATGGGGGAATTATAGGGGAAGAGACGGTATTATCTTTGACACTCAAAGCGGTTGATGAAAATCAAATGACCATTGAAATATCGGATACATCGATGGGCAAATATATTGAAAGCTTCAATCAACAAAAAGGAGAAGGATGGATATACTTTGTAGATGGTTCAGAGGCTATTATATCAGCAGAATTCGCAAAAATATCATCAGATAGTATTGTACATTGGAAGATAGTTTAGATGGTAATGCTCAAGACATTTCACTTGTTGGCTAGTTCATGTTCCAAGCCACTGGCATACACGGCCCAGTACTAGGTCCATTTGGTAGTTTGATTTTGGATGTTGTTTTACTTGGAATTGCATTTTGGATGTTGTTAAGCACTACTAAGAAGACAGTTCCTGATATTATATTATTCGCTTCGATAGTCGCTGGAGTCTCACTACTAAGGGTTCTAATGGTACCTTTGCCTAANGTTCAACCGGTAACAGTAGCGGCATTATTGGTGGGCGCACAACTTGGCGCAAAAAGAGGAGTTGCTTTCGCAATTTTGGTGACAATGATTACCAATTTCATCATTGGTAATGGTATTTGGACCCTCTATCAAGCTTTAGGATGGTCTTTAGTTGCGATTATCGGTGCAAATTANAACTTAGTTTTAAACGGGAAAATAAATTATAAAAGAGTGTTCTATGCATCGATATTTACTGCTTTCTTGTTCGATATTATCGTATCACTTTCTATTATCGATGGCTCAACTACGTTTAGTCAATTCATGATTTATCTAGCAAATGGAATTCCCTATGATTTGATGCATGCACTAGGAAATTTGACTTTCGCAGCATGGTTGACAACTTGGTTTGTAAAATTATTACAATATCAGCCCACACTTGAAGAAATTGAATTATCGGTGGTAGAAGGGCATGTTATCGAATCATAATGAACCTACAATGGTCTTAGTGGCTCGTAAAGACTTGAAACTTTCAACAGGTAAATTAGCAGTCCAATGTGCACATGCAGCGACAAGTTGTACTATAATTGCAATCAAAAAGGAGAAGCGATTATTTGAACGTTGGAAGAATAACGGTGCAAGAAAAATTTGTCTCCAAGTAGATGACTTAAATTCTTTACAGATGATAGCAGGTCAAGCACAGTCCTCGAATTTAATCACTCATATCGTAAAGGATGCAGGTCACACTGAGATACCTCCAGGAACGGTAACAGTTCTTGGAATTGGNCCTGGGCCAAGAAGAAGCATCGATGCTATAGTTCAAGACTTGAAGCCTTATTGAGTATGAAGTAGTGCTTTAACCGAGCGCAATGGGTATACGTTCTTTCATCCATAGGTTAACCGCTCCTAGTCCAAAGAGAAGTATTTTGATCGATGAAGAAGTAAAAATGGTCTTTATCATAAATTCTGAATTGAAGATGGGTAAAGGTAAAATTGCTGCACAGGTAGGTCATGCCGCTGTATCATCTACCTTGAAATCTGGAGATAAAACACCTGAACTACTCGAAGCATGGCTGGCATCAGGGCAGAAGAAAATATGTGTCAAAGGTAATGATGCTGAACATTTACTTCAGTTAGAAAAACAATCTAGAGAAAGAGATATTACTACCGTGAAAATTNACGATGCAGGACATACTCAGATACCTTCAGGCTCTCTAACAGTATTATCGTTAGGCCCTGATATGGAGACAAATTTGAATAAGATTACTGGAGATTTGAAACTTCTATAATCAATCGCCGCATTGATGAGTAATGGGTCATTCGATAGTTCATGCGCGAATACCCTAGTGACCGAGTAGACTTGCGTAGTGATACTGTTACTCAGCCAACTGCTGCAATGAGAGAAGCAATGATGAATGCNCCCGTTGGCGACGACGTTCTAGGNGATGATCAAACCGTTATTCAGTTGCAGGACATGCTCGCAGAAATGTTGGGTAAAGAAGCAGCACTATTTGTTCCAAGTGGGACTATGTCTAATGCTATAGCAATTAGAGCACATACAGTCCCAGGCGATGAAATTATTACAGAAACAGTCAGCCATATTTACGTTTACGAAGGCGGAGGATATGCAGCCCTTTCTGGGTGCTCAGTAGCCCTTGTTCCGGGTAATTCCGGAATCATGGAGCCTAAAGATGTAGAAAAAGCAATTCGTAAACAAGAAGGCAGCCTTGGACATTATCCAAATGGAACTCTAGTATGTGTTGAAAATACAGCAAATCGCGGTGGAGGGACATGTTACCCCCAAGATACTCTTGATGAAATAGCGAAAATAGCTCACCAAAATGGATGTGCAGCACANATCGACGGCGCTAGATTATTCAACGCTTCAATCGCAACTGGAATATCCCCTTCTAGAATGGTTAAGGAATACGATTCAATTTCAATTTGTCTTTCAAAAGGCCTTGGCACACCTGTTGGAAGTGTTTTAGTTGGCTCGAGCGAGTTTATTTCAAAAGCCCATAGATGGAGAAAGATGTTCGGNGGCGGAATGAGGCAAGCAGGGGTACTAGCAGCATGTGGAATTTATGCTCTAGAAAATCATATAGAAAGATTACAAGAAGATCATCAAAGAGCGAAACATCTAGCTAAAGTTGTTAATTCTATAGATGGATTTAATGTCGATCTAGATAGTGTGGAAACCAATATGGTTTACATTGAAGGCGATATTGGGGCTAAACAAATTCTCGAAAACCTAGCAAAACATGGTATTGATGTTTTGGAAGTTGGGCCNACAGCAGTAAGGGCAGTTGTCCACTTACATATCACAGATGAAGACATTGAAAGGACAATTCAAGCTTTCCAGAGTATCTAATTGTGCCTTTTATTGAAATACTCTCGATATTTTAAAATCCGAGAGATTATGTCTAACAAGGGCCAAAAATGTCAAATTTGTAAATCAAAAGCATCTGTTAAAGGGCTATGTCACTTATGTAATTCATTGGTAAAGAATGTTAGAAAGAAATCTTGGAATAAAGAGATTCCTGAGGACATAAACCTAAGAGCGATCGAAATGGTCGGAGGCGGTGAACAAACTACTCCTAAACGTTGGAAATCTTTTGAGAAATCGGTCGGCGAAACAGAATTAACCAACTGGGCCAAATTAGAAAATAACACAGACCCAGTTCTAGAATTTCCTTGTGATAAAGAAAAAGGCTTAGAAATTTGTTCGGAACTGGAAGGAGGGGCTAGACTTAACGCGAAGGATAGATCAATTCTTCATCAGGGGTTTCAAATGATCAATGATACACGAATTTCATTTCTGGCATCTAAGGTNATAATTAATGGTAGAGTTTTACCCAATGATGTCCCTGTAGCGTCGATTGTAAGAATAATTTATGATCAAAAAGCGAGGATAGGCTGGGATATTTCGCAATTAGTTATTGCATTAGGNTCAATCAATTTCCCCACTGGAGGCAATATAAATGAGCGATATAATTTCCGAGTAAGACAGCGAAGAAGACATGTCGACAGAGACTCGGTATTAGCAACACTATCCTGGATTGAATGGATGGCNGAAGAAAATATCGCACCTCCTGAAAACTATCGNCTACATCCATTATCAGTCTGGGCTAGAGACTTAAGATTGAGATTACTAGAACAAAGTGGAAGNGGATTTCAAGAAACAGTAAATATTGCATTTCATAACCATCCAGGTGGAATGGAACAAATTAGCCGTTTTCCATGGATAGATGAATGGAAAAATTATCATTCGCCAACAATTCACAATACTCCAGGTTCATGGCCGTTAAACATTTTTTCAATGAACTTAAAATTCAAAGTTAGAAATAAACAAAATTCTACCCGTCTTGCAAGCGTACCAAATAGGCCATGTATTTGGGCAGCACTAATCGCTCTTGCATTCTCNCCCGCNTCATCTAAAAATGGACATCTCTTGTANTCAGTACAGTATAACTGGACACATCAACAAGAAGCAATAGTTGACATCCCCGCTCCATTGCAAAGATCAATTCAGTTATTGAACGAAGTAATTGATGGAAATTCATCTGAAGTTTTTGTCGAACAAGACACTTTACTTGTGGTAGGACGGCTTGGCCATTTTTATGAGGTTAAGGTAGGGGAAGGAGCTCATGGCGCTCCATATATAATTAGACATGTATCTTCATTGAAACCAAGAAAGTCTCAGCCTATATGTATACACAGCGGAAGGTTTCATTCAAATTTACCTTTAGGTGACACGATTGCTTCCGTGGTCTTGTCGCTACTAGATGATATTTCAATTTCTCAACGTGTTGATAGTTTGAGGCAAGAACTTAGTAATAAACAACCGATAGGATTTCCTTCACTACTCTCAAAACAGCATATACAATTACTTGATAGTGATGCACTGAAAGAGTTCACAAAAAGNCTCAGAGAACAAACGCCNAGATGGTTATCAAGAGAACAGTTGGAATGGGACGTAATTGAAGAAGAAGGCTTCGGCCCTGCAGAAAGAGTTAGGCAGCAATTCAATTACATAATGCGTAGAAATAGATATTACATCGAGCTTAGAGAAGGTAAGTCGGATGAGGAAGACGAGGCAAGCAAGGTGATCATTGATGACTTGGAAAAGAGTAATTCCAAGGCGTCCATTTCCAAACTTGTTAAAATATGGAGGAAGGAATTCAAACCGATAATGGATTCCGATAACCCCGTAGTGTTCGATCGCTTTTGGAATCATTTCCATGGGCGNAGAGACTGGATTTATTTGCGTAACAATGGACGGCCAGAAAATGAACATCCAATTGGAGATATTAGAGATGGTGAAAGAAGATATTGCGAGGTAATTCCTCGGGTATGGGAGGCGTTAATTCTACAACCTGTGGGCGCTCAAGTAACTCTTTCNACAGTCAATGATGGTGAAATTTCTTTTCAATATTGTCAGTTAAGAGTNACNGTAAGAAATCAAGCTGAGCGAAATTTACTCAAACGACTATTGAATATGTTAGGNTATCAAGAAGATGAGGGNGACCAACAAGAACGTCTTCAAGTATATTATCGAAGAGACCATCCGCGCCCTAGAAATCGTAGGATGCTTACCAACGTATTAACGAGATTCCAATCCCGAATGGGGGCAAGAGGCGCGCCACCATGGTGGTGGCATTATGCTGATGTTACTCCACCACCTCAAGAAATACCCGAGTTTCGTTGGCAATTACAAGAAGATCTCACAGATAATAGATGATTAAACAATCAAGATTTTCTTGTCATCGCCGCAAATAATACAACCATAATGCTTGTTATGGCTGAAATACTTGGCAAAGAATCGTCTTTGTCATCTTGTTCAGAATTATCAGTTGGCTCATCGACTGAATTATCTATCAACGTAAAGTGATACATTAGATGAATTTGGAGGTCATCACCATCAAAAGCCTCAGGAATTTCTACACTACTTGTCCCCATACTTTCGGAGCCGAGATTGATTATTTTCTTAACAATATTAGGATAAATCTCTTTTCCATTAGAGCCTTCTTTGAATTCTGCTGAATCTTCAACAATCCAAGCATTTACGCTCATCACATAATCATCGAATCTAGTTAAATCGGTTTCTATAGCCCAAGAAATTATACCTGAATTATTGCCTTGTGGATTCCAAGTAAAGGTTGAATTTCCATCAATACCTAATGATTGATTGACTATTTCACGATAATCAGTTTCTAGAGAATCACTATTTGGTAGGGACCCGATTTGTTTAACGGTCCCATTGAATACTACTATTGGAGGTGCTCCTGAACCGTATCTTTGTTTGTAATGATCTTCAGTATTGTCTGAACCAAAAGGGTCTTCATGGTCATTATTTCTGTGAAAATGGTACTTCTGTACTATCCCTTCATCATCCAAATCCTGTAAAACATCTTCAACTTTAACACAATTTGTACACCATGTAGCAGTATAATCTTCCGCTATTGCTGGAAGCGAATCCAAATCAGATGATTGAAAACTTGAATTATTTACCCACGTCCACTGGCCTCCAAATAATGGCCCTGAGCCACTATCTTCAGCTTGCTTAGCTGAAACACTACTAGGCCCAGTAAAGCCGATTAGAATAAGCAAACAACAAACTAACAACGCTCTGCGCATACCTATTGCTACAGATGGCACATTTTTAATGAATCGATTCACTCACTCGTCTTCATACCAGTGTTGGGCAGTGTCAAAAGCCCCGTTATCAACAATGCTCCCTTCCTTTACTTTCTGCTGGAATCTCTCTAAACTAGCACTAACTCCGCTACCTGTTCTGTATAAACATTCAGCGATTTTGGCTAGTAAACCCTTCTCGAGCCCCATCATAGATAGGCTTGCGTATGTTAGGGTAGCAATAATCATCCTAGCTTCAGTATTGATTGTTGTGGCATTCTCTTGGCCTTCGCCCAATGCTTGGACTCTAGCGCTGACATCTTCTAGTATCTTGTCAACCATCTGCTCAGGTAGGAAATCGAGTAGCATTTGGTCGGTATGCAACATCGCTTGAGTGATGTCATCATACCTCTTTTCACCAGGCGCCTTTCTAGGTATGTCATTACCCCAACCCATTCTCGACCTAGCTTTCCAGTGATTCAGGATAATTATTCTAGCCTTTACAATCTGTTTAGAAGTGACTCCATCATTATTCAATGAACGCCTTCTGTCGAATTTGGGCAAGATCCCCAATTCGCCAGCCAACTCAACAATCGCATCAGCAATTATTACTGCATTCTGATGCTCGGACTCACCCTTTAGCCCCTTCTTTTGTCTACAGATACTCTGTTTAGGCATCGACAATGATTTAGATAATGATTTATCTTTTAGTTCAGAGCGTTTTTTCTCTTGTTCAGGAGTAAGAGGCGTACAAGCCATTTCAGTGATTTCGTAAACAACATCTCTAACATTCTTGCCATATCTCGATTCAATAAGGTTGTGCACCTTCTTACAAAATGGGTGCTTCTGTCTAAAAGAGTCATACTTTCTCTTACTGAATCTCCAGAAAACCTTGTTTTTGACGCCTTTTAGGTCACCAGGCATTAATCTAGCACCGCTAGTCCCTGGGCTACTGCCTCTTCCAACAATCTCCATTTGCCTCTCAGCGCCTTGAGAAATACTATCTGCAACACTGTCAATTGGCGAGTAATTAACATCAACCAATCCACAATCAGTACAGGTTTTCTCGCCAAGTTTCGAATCATATGTGGCGTTTTTACTGCCGCAATCATCGCATCTATCTTCTTCTAATCTTGTTTCTTTCTTGTCGTGTACCATATTTTTATGCCTCCTTCTTGTTATGCGTCATTAAGCCCCCAATTCCAAATCTAGCGATGTAGTGATTTTGTGAAAATAGGCCATTGAACGGGTAATTAACTACGCAGGGATATAGATGTGTACGAACAGGTAGATGAATGTTTCGATAAAAATCCCATAATATCCCGTAACATGAATGCTTCATATTACGATTCATATACAACATATTCTTCGACAGTATTTAAAGAATAAGAACTACAACCAAAACACACTCCAGAATTAGGAAAGCCTTCAATAAGTGTCGTACAATGTGACAATAGTTGAGAGGAGGCTTGTCGATGTTAGATGGAAAACAGAAAGCAAACATCTCGATTGAAGCGACTCCTAGTGGAAAAAGTCTTCCCGATTGGCTGTTTGAATCATTAGCATCTAATCAATCCCGTGAAGTTATTATCATTTACCCTAATGAAAGTTCAAGAAAGTCAGCATTGAATAAATTGGCCGATGTGACTTCATACATCGATTCGTCAAAGCACATGACCATACAACGCTTATTTGATACACTTCATCTCGATTTTAGGTTACCAAGTAAAATGCAAGACGATGCATTACTCTTCTCAATTGTCCATCAAAGAACCCAACAACATGCTCACAATGGGCAGCTCCCACTAATGTTTTCTCCGATAAAAGGTAGAATATGGAGTGAGTACAAGACTGAAAGGTTACAGTCATTACATAGAGAGTTAAGCGAATTAAAAAGTCCTTGGAGATGGGAAAACGATCCTGGCGTAAAAGAATTTCACAATATACTAAAAAAAATTGAACAACAAACGAATAGCACATATCCGGATTTAATGAAAAGTAATTTATTAGAAAGGTTGAATTTTGCAGTTCAAGAAAAAGAGGTTCCTTTCAGTTTATCAGGAGTTGAAGGCATCATTATTCTTGACCATGCGCCAGATTTTAGCGAAATAAATCGATTGCTATTACAAAAGATATCCCGTATAACTCCAATCCATCAATTATGCAATCCAGGATCTTTCCGTCTAGGATTTCATGGCGCTTTTGTAGAAGATATCGAATGGTGCGACGAAACCACAATACCCAAATGGATACCTAAGCATGAAGTGTGGCGATACCCCAAACAAGCCAATTGGATTTCACCTGTTGGAAAGTTAAGAAGTACACAAATTCATCGAATTTCCCTGGAAAGAAAACATCATAATATTGATACAACGTTTCAATTAATTAAGAACTACCTTTCGTCGAATGACGGTAAAGTAATTGTTATAGATGCTGGATTAAAGCATAATAGCAGAGCATGGAAAAGTCGATTAAATGATATGGGAATAATCTGTGATTCCAAAGCCAAAACTCTCATTGAGCAACCATCCATTGCAGGACTGATCACTCTCTTACAAATTGGAGATGGCCTCGAGGCATGGTCATTTGAGAAATTTAGAAGGCTAATAGAAAACAACGGCCTTCCAATAGAATTTTCTTCATTCAATGAATTGATACATGCTACCGAAAAAGGTTGGAAGCCGAAACCACACCTAGATATTTTAGAAAAAATCTCACGAAGTTTTCATGTTTTAGGAGGCCCAGGGGCATTAAGAAGATGGTTGAAAACCTTGGAAAACGCGAAACCAATTATCGGAGATGACATTGAATTAGTAAGACAGAAATTAGAGGAGACCCAGTGGTGGCTTGCAAATATCTGTCGGTTATGGGCACCATTATATGAAGAAGCAAAAGATTACAGTAATGAATCATTTATTGGATGCTCATCAGGCAGTAAACTTCCTCTTATTGAAGAATTAAGTCATGGAAATAATTGGATCAATGAAATTTACAGATCAATTAACTGGAAACGCCTTACTCTATTAGATGCAGAGTATTCCAACTCCATTACTGGATTACAAAAATTGATTGAAGAACACCATCGCCTAATGTTTTCATTGAATGAAATTGGATTAAAAACCCCCAACTCTGGTGAAGATTTCATAAGACACTTGATGAAAATTATTCGTAAAACTAAATTGTCAAATTCAAGACTTGAATCTGCCAATGTGAAGGTTTTGACACCGTTAGAAGCATTTGGTTTGGAAGCGGATTTGATAATTTTATCTGGATTGGATGTAGATTCATGGTCGATGAAAGCCCCTAAAATCCCATGGTTAGATTCGGAGTCAAGATTACAGTTGGGATTACTTAATTCAGATATTGAGATTAGAAAAGGACGACATCATTTGAAACATTTTCTTAATGCTTCTGAAACCGTTGTGATTCTTGATACTAGTGAAGATGAATCGGTAGGTCCCGCAGCACCATTGGTTGAATTTTTAGAAGATGCGAAGCGGAGTAAGCAATTCCAACAACTTAGTATTATACCATCATTTATCTCTGAAAATGAATATGATGAAAGTAATCTTGATAGATCTTGGGACCTCAAATCTCAAGCAGAAGAAGAACCAAACATTTGGTTGACTCCTAGGCCTTATTCGATGTCCATGGGGGACAGTGGTGCAATAGGCCATAGGTCTGGATTTAGAGGCAGAGACGCCCGTCAACGTACAGGCTTAAATTTAGCCAGTGGTAGAAAGGTTACTACTCGCCCGATTTCGATTAATAATTTAGCATCAGCCCATGAATTTTCAATTTATAATGACCGACTTATCCGTCAACCAAGTCATAAAAATATCAACAAGGAAGAGTATCTTCCTTGGGAATCAAGAGAATTAATGGTTTCAGTTGATGATTTAACTATGCGGCCTACTAAGTCTCAGGTTATTATTGGTTCAAAAGATGCAAAGGAATGGCCACATCTTGGTATGAAAGGTTCTCGAAGCAAAGGTCCAGCGATTGATCCAAGACCTTTACCTATGTTTGATTCTGGAAGCGAATCAATACAATCTATTACTGGATTTATTTCTCAACCAATTATTCGTAAAAAATGGTCTGCTAGTAGGATTCAATCATGGTTAAAATGTCCCCGTCAGGCATGGCTTGAGAAACACCTAGGTGCTAGAGAATTAGAACAACCGACAGAGGATATAGACGACAGGGTGAGAGGACTATTAGTTCATGATATAGAAGGCGCAATATTGGAAGAGCATGGAATTAAAATCGCCGGTGAGCCTAGTAAAATTACCCTTCCATTATCCAAAGGACCGTTGGATACTATAGAGAAGGTTTGGAAAGTGGCATTAGATTATCTTGAACTTAATGCAGAATGGCTTACCAGATCTAATGCTGTTGCTCATCACAGATGTAGAGATATGATTGGGTTTACTTCAGAAGAGTGGAACTTGTATCTGCAAGGAGAAAAAGACTTACCTCCTAGGGGCAGAATTGGGAGGCTTCTAGAAGCCGATTTTTCTCTAGAAAATTCAGCCCCTATAGCCTGTGAATGGGTATTATCCATGGATAGTAAAAATAGTGTATCGCTACAATCTAAATCAGATAATAGTTCATTAGTTTCTTTTGAATTAACAGGTAGAATAGATCGAGTTGATTGTATAGTATTAACTAAAGAAATGCGAGAAAAAGCCATCTTAGACGGTATATTATCTGAAGATGAAACAAAACAACAAAGATGGATTATAATTAGAGACATGAAGAACATAAATGGTCCAAAGAAAGANGATAGAGGAGANCGCCATCGAAGAGCTATATTTGATGAAGTNCAATTAGGGTTATACGCTAAAGCATGGGAAATNGCTTANCCNACAGATAGAGTTGTAGGTGTTGGTATTAGCGAGATAGGNGAAACAACGACTCATTATGTTGAACTTGATTCAAGNGTTAAGAAATATATTCAAGACTTATCAATAGGGGAAATCACAGATTATACTTCTCTCCATCANCGTCCACTATTNGATAAAGAATTTATATCGAGTAACGGATTTAGGTCCTGGATGGATGAACGTTTAAGGACATCTGCAAGGGTGATTGAACACTCTAACTCCGGTTTTGCTCAACCAGTTCCAGGAAAACATTGTTCATATTGCTCATCACGAAGAATGTGNCCTTCTGCATTATTGGGAGGTGATGAGAATTGATTCCATTCAATAATAGTCAAAAATTAGGATTAGATTTGGATAAGCATATTGCTTTAGATGCTGGTGCAGGTACTGGAAAAACAGCAGTTATGGCTGAAAGATATGTTCAACATTTAATCACTCCAGANCAACGCGCAACAATTCTATTACCGAAAGGGCCTAGAAAACCATTAGAGGGCCATGGTGCTCTAAGGGCCCCTGCTAGAGAAAGAACTGAACTAGGCGACTGGTCCGGTCTATTNCCGAATGAAGTCGTAGCGATTACATTTACTAAGAAAGCAGCATCTGAGTTGAAATCTAGAATCCGAAAAAGACTAGCACTCACTCGAACCTTGNCAGATTCTAATAAGGAAGAGGGTATTTACGACCCTAGNATTCGTCGTTCAGGAGATTTAGAAATGTTACTTTCGGGGCTAGATGAAGCGCCCATTTCNACCATTGATGCTTTTCTNTCTCAATTACTTGCACCACACTTNGATTTAGTNGCTGTAAATCCTACTAGAGAACAAATTTCCGAAGTAAGGTCGCCGTTGTTGGTAAAGGAAACCATACACTCTGCATGGCGAATTAGGACAATCAATGATGCTAGAGAAGCCGGGATTAAGGGAGATATTGGAGGATTCATTGCTGCAAGAAATAGACTCGCAATTTTAGTTGGTGGGCAATCGAGGGCAGAAGTAATTCTGACTGGATTATTGAATACATCTTTATTTGTCGATGAATCTAAACGTTCCTTGAAGAAGAGAAGTAAACTAAAGGGAATTAATTGGGACGGGGTCTCTGCAATTGATTCAGAAATTATTCTTGAGATGTTCCTTGAGCCAGCCGCTGATATTATCGATAGTTTTGCTGATAAATTACATTTTGAATTGAATAATTGGGTTGACCAAATTCTACTTCATCCTAATGAATTAGTTTTAGCTTGTGAAACAGAACAGGGGACTAGAAGCACCCGATTTAATCAATTAGTTAATCTGGCTAGACATTCTTATCCATCTTCAAAGATTGAAAGATTACAGTGGGTATGGATGGTTTCTTTAGCCGCTGCATCATATTCCTCGTTGATAAAAGATGGAATGACATTCTTCCCTAAAGGAGGTTTACCCCAGCCCAATCATTGTAATGAATGGATGCCAGGATTGTTTCCCAAGTCTAAGGTTAGAGGAATTACGGGCAAGGTAAAGGATTCAATTTATGAAAATTTGAAAAATATAGCAGCAAAAATGCATGAACATTTGGCAAGTAAAAATGGACGTCTAGTAAGATTACTTGGGCGTAGTTCATATTTATTCAACCCAATATTTAATTTACAATTTATGGATTCAGATTGCCCACTGATAGCGCATCCTTTATCCAATGAATTTAGCGACATTGCTCCACAAGGTAAATTACGTATCACAGATGATCTGCAGACAAATGTATTAGCAGATTTGTTGTTGGTTCACAACGGGTGTAAGGNGATACTAAACTTAAAGAAAATAAATGAAGGGGTTCATGATTTTGATGATACTCAAAGATTGGCTGCGGATTTACTCCTTGCTCGNTGTCCTGACTCGGTTCGTTATGAATATCCGCAAAGTGTAGTTGAGGCATTGGATAGTTTAGATGATGAACCTTGGTTAGATCTACATATTTCAGCGGCATTAACAATAGCCCAAGAACATCCAAGTTGCTTTGAAGACTTACAGAAAAGATTTCAGGTACTTCAAATGTTAAGAAGAAACTTTAGNGCATTCATTATTGACGAATATCAAGATACTAATCCCGCACATTTTAGACTATTNTCACGTCTATGGGGGCGAAGAAGTCGTTTAGCAGACGACCCATCTTCCCCTATGGGGCCGTGGGACCCTACAGTATGTATTGTGGGCGATATGAAACAGAGTATCTATCGATTTAGACAGGCAGAAGTAACCGTCATGCTAAGAACAGTCGAGGCAATAAAAAATATCAATTATACAGAACAAAGTGAATCAAGGTTAAGCCATTTGAAGAAAGCCAACCATGGTAGAGACCCAAGACCAGTTGGGGCGGGAGGAGAAATAGGATCTTTCTCCAATCAACATCCTCCNTCTGGAACAAAATTAGAATCAAAGCCTTGGGAACANGTACCTGTTGAGTTTGAAGATTCAAGTGGNGANACTAAAAAATATNTTCAAATATCTCCCGAGCGAGTAAAAAGAAGATTACTCGGCCATATCGATTTAACTTCTAATCATCGTACTTTGCATAATTTGATGCTAACCATGAATGGAATTTTTGAAGATGTTTTTGCTAGTCGGCATTATGTTCTTCCAGGAGATTGGCATGCAAAATCTCAAAATTTAAAACCGGCTCGCAAAGATAAAAATAAAGGGGTTTTGGAATGGTTATTACCTTTACAAACAAATGTAACTATACCGACAGCTGATTTGAATAATCCAAATAATGTTTTTTCAGATCCGAATGCTAAAAATATCCATCTTGAACATGAATTAATTGCGCTAAGACTTCACAGTCTTCTGACAGAAAATAATCCAAAGGTTTGGGATAGTGAAACAGCCTCATTCAAAGAGATTGAAAGTGGCACAAAAAATATCTTGCCAAAGGATATTATGATTCTCGTTCACTCTCGAAAACATATTCCTGATTTACTACAGAGGCTCGGCAATAAAGGGATACCTGTCATCTCGGATAGACAAGGAGAATTACTAAAGCGACCAGTCATTAATGCCTTAATGTCGGTTTTACATTTAGTCGCGTACCCCAAATCAAAATTTGCAGCGATTTCTTTTGCTCGCTCACCGATACTTGGATTTACTGATAAACAAGTAAATACAATGTTTTCTGAAATTAAAAACTCAGATAACTGGTGGGATGTAATTACAAAATATGCACCATGTANTAGAAGTAAAAATCTTATCGAACATCTGAAAAATCTTGTAATTAAGGGCGGAGTTCACGAAATATTAGATGCTGTTTTAGACCATTCAGATTTACTAATTGCATTCCCAGACGATACCTCTAGGCAGAATGCAGAATTATGGTGTGGCTTAGTGTACAATATNGGGCGTGAGTATGGGCATGACCCAACTGAGATATATTCTCACCTTAATTCACTTCAAAGCCTAGGTAACAAAGGTCCGCAAGCAATTACCATTCCATCCGGTGGAGCAGTTAGAATTATGACAATTCATGGTGCTAAAGGTTTACAATCAAAAGTAGTTGTTGTAGCAGGGATGTTCCATGCAGGAAAATCAGACTCATCACTAGCGTCTAGAAATAATGTTCTAGTAACACCAGAAATAGTTGCAGGTCGTATTAACCCATGGTCGTCAAGAGATAGGCCTTATGATGGGCTTTGGGAATTTGCCAAAAATATGGACTCAGCCCAAAGACAGGCAGAACGTAGAAGAGAATTTTATGTTGCATTGACTAGAGTTAGAGACCATCTAATTGTGGTCGGAACTCCAGATAAGAATTGTCAAATAGATTCTAAATCGAATAATTTGAAATTTAAAAGCAAACCATCTCTAAAGACCATGGGTTCGATGTGGATGGATGGACTTAGAAGTCTATCTCATTCCAATCAAGTAAAAGATTCTCCATGGCTTTTACCAAACGATCGATTCGGCGAAGAATTAGACACATATAGTGAAACCCAGGTAGAAATTAATCCGTTTGCAATATCTAATGATTCAATGCTTGGAGCAGATTCAATCAAATCACTTCGTGTATTTCATTCACCAGAATGTTTTGATAAGAATAACCTAATCTCTCCTCTAACCAAATGGCAGAATATAGAATCTAGATTGGATAAATTATCTGCTGAAGATAAATCTAACACAGATTCAGAGGATGATAATATTGCAGTAGGGCATACTATTAGGATGAGTGCCCATAGTCTTGATACTAGTTTCCAGTGTAAGCGCAGGCATTGGTTAGAACAGGTTAAAGGATGGAGTTCTGAACCCATCTATTTGATTAAAAATGANCATAATTCAATTGAACAAGAGTCAGTTTTTGTTAGCCCCACACTATTTGGAACAATTGTGCATCGTTTGCTAGAAATCGGTTTAAAAAATCCTAGTAAAGTCAACGGCCCTCCAGTGATTCCTTTACCTTCTAGTTGGCAAAACGAGAATGATAATTTACTAAAAGATAAAAATTTAGTCGAGGAAGTACTTCGCGAAGAAGGTATTACTCAGAAGTCAACAGGCATAGAGAAGAAACGAGCGCTTGCAATGGAAGAAAGAATCTCTCAGATTTCTAACTTAGTAGATAATGGCCTTATTGGCAGATATGCAGAAGGAGAGGTCCATCACGACAGGATACCGGAGGGGCTTAGAACCGAGTTACCATTTTTCTATCAACATGCGATTGAAATGAAAGATGTTTATAGATTGGGCTTTTCTATTGAAGGGATAAGAAGATTATCAAAAGTTGAGAATACCAAATTCACATTTGATGGCNGAGCAGATTTGGTTCTTGCTTTTAGAGATAAAGATGGAATAGGATACTTACAAGTTGTAGATCTAAAAACCACAGGGTGCCGGAATGATTTCAATTCAGAAGATCCAAAATCTGGGTCTCCACTACAGGTTGTTGAAGGTGACCTTTTGAGTAGATTCCCTCAAACTGCTGCTGAAAGACAAATCCTTCATGAGCATAGACTACAATTAGCTCTTTATTCAATGGCATTAGAGGCAATAGAACTAGATAAGTCTGAAGAATTGAGAAGAATAATTCTACCTCCAGCAATTTTGGTGGGGGCATCTGGAAGAAGTATTGAATTAACTCTNGACGAGTACAAACAAGCTAAAACTGATTTAGAGAATCATTTACTTTGGATGGCTGAATTATCCGCAGAAGCAAACTCTTTACAAGAACCAGACCGATTGGAAGGGCTTGATAATGCTACTTGTAAACAATGTCCATTTTATAGAGGAGACATCAAATTGTGTGGGCCCAAGCACTTATCGATTCCTTTAATCAAGAGTTCCTCTGACCAGCAATGACTAGNGTNCCNGGTGATTTTTTCCCCGCTTGCCAGTGAGTAATATTTGAAAAGCCAGCTTTTTTCCAAGCCTCAAGCCACTGTTCAGTACTCAAAGTGGCCATTCTAACACCNACATGCTCAGGCCATCCAAGACTTTCTTCATGTTCGAGATAATGGTCAATNCCAATTACTGCCCAACCCCCCTCATTAACCCATTTCTCAAAAAACAATTTTAGCATTTCTTGAGGGTCTTCGAGGTAGTAAAGGAATTCCATTGAATGTAAAAAATCATACTTTCTCGTCGGGGTGAAATCAGGCAATTTACAAACAGAATAATTTCCATTTACATCAATTTGTTTTGCCTTNTCAATCATTGCTTCTGCTCCATCGATACCTTCTGCATAATCACATAATTCATGCTCATTAAGTAAACGAACTACCCAACCATTGCCACAACCAACATCGATTGCAGAGAAATTCTGCTCCAATTTTTTAGCTTCTTTGAAAATAAAGTTTAACATTTCACTTACTGCAAAAGAGTGTCCTTTTTCCATTCCTGAATCCTTGCCCGCAAGGGCCCAATCATGGAATACATCAGTGGCTTTTCTTATCTCCATGCCACAATCGAAAAGACTCTATTCAATAAAGCGTGTGATAAATAATCCATCGAAACAAAAAAAGTACTGCTTTGTATCCGATAAGTATGTCCAGTGAATCTCCTTCTCTTAGCGACGTATTATATCCGTCAATCGAACCACACACCACAGGTAACTTATCAGTTTCAGATTTACATACAATTTTTTGGGAAAGAACCGGAAATAAAGATGGAGAGCCGGTTATAGTAATTCATGGTGGCCCAGGTGGTGGAAGTCAACCAGCGTATCGTCAATATTTTGACCCAGAAAAATTCGACATTATTCAATTCGATCAAAGAGGATGTGGAAAGTCGGTTCCATATGCAGAGCTGGAAGAAAATAATACTCATTCCTCAGTAAACGATATCGAGGCATTAAGAGAACATCTTGGCATTGAATCATGGCATGTATTTGGAGGTTCATGGGGTTCAACATTATCATTAATTTATGCACAAAATTATCCACAAAGAGCTAGAAGTCTGATTTTAAGAGGTATTTTCATGTGTAGAAAAAGTGAACTGCATTGGTTTTACCAAGAAGGAGCCAGCCATATATTCCCCGATGCATTTGATTCTTATCGTGACCACATTCCAATCGAGGAACAGAGCGATTTAATCAAGGCATATTACAAGCGGTTGACTAGTTCTGACGTTGAAGTTAGGAGGGCTGCTGCAAAACAATGGACAAGATGGGAAATGGCCACTAGTCGATTAATTCCTGATGTAGAATATTTGGAAAAGGCAGAAGATTTAGATTTTGCAGTAGCATTTGCTAGGATAGAGTGCCACTATTTTATCAACGCCATTTTTGTAGAAGAAGCACATATTCTCAATAATATTGATAAAATTCAGAAAATTCCTACATTTATTGTACAAGGGAGGTATGATGTTGTATGTCCAACAAGAAGTGCATGGGATTTACACAAAGCAATGCCAAATAGCATTTTGAAAATAATTGCAGACTCTGGACATTCGATGGGAGAAGTAGGTATTGCTAAACAACTAGTATCATTTACAGATAATGTATAATCGTCTTAGTTTGTTAATTTCCTGACCTATTGAAGCGTCGGCTTGATATGCTCAAGGCTAGTGGACTAGTATTGGAGGCAAGCCTCCGGGTGAGAAAATGGCCGAAGAAGGGACAATTACTCCTGAAGTTAGAATTCAAGCACTAGAAGAAGCATTGGCAACAGAAACTGAGCGAGTTCAGAAATTATTCGCTGCATACGAAGGCCAAGAAAAAGACTTGATGGATGCACGTGCTGAGATTGAAGTACTTGAAAAAGAAATCATTGAAAGAGAAATCGAGAAAGAGACTCAAGAAGCTCTTTTGTCTGAAAAGGAAGTTAGAATAAGAGAACTTGAATTGCGTGCAGTAAAAGCCTCAAAGAAGGTTGAACACCTTGAACCTGAACTAGAAAAGATGGAAGAGAAGTATTCTCGTGAAAAAGATCGTCTAGGTAAAATATTCAATATCGCAACTGAACTTGATGATGATTTGAAGTTGGCAGTATCTGAAATGAAAGCTAGAGACGATTGGTATGTCGCTCACATGTCATTATTCGAAGATCTAAATAAAGCAATAAAGGAAAGATATGAAATGATTGAAAGAGCGGTTGAATCCGAAAGAAAATCACAACATATGGCTCGTGCATTTGATGAGAGAATGGAAGAAATGGTTAGCGCCAGAGCTGCAGAGATGACGCTGGAAGAAGCTGAAGCAACTGTTAATACCAAAGAATCTGTTAAGGCTGATGAAGATAAAGATTACAATGAAAAAGAAGTCGATCAAGCAATTGAAGCGGCTGCTGAGGAAGCGACAGAAGAAGCAGAAGTAGCAACTGAAGAAGCGACAGAAGAAGCGGCTGAAGAAGCGGCTGAAGAAACCCCAGAAAAAGAAGCAGAGCCAGCACCTGCGCCTACTTGGGGAGATGACGAAGATCCTTGGGCCGATAATTAGGTGATCTAATGGGGGGATTGGCCCGCGGGGGACATGCCCCAGTTCTAATCACTTTTATGATGGGAACTAGTGCAATTATTATCGGAATAATGATTGATTCACTGAATGGTTTAGTGCATTTATTCGGTATTTTATGTTGGATGTTATCAGCCTTTTTTGTTAACTTCTGGAGAGATCCAGACAGAATAATTCCAAAAGGTGAAGGAATTCTAGTTTCTCCAGCAGATGGACACGTAATGTTTGCTAGAAGAGAAAAAGCAACTGGTAGAAGACCGTCNTCAAAGGAATTAGAAAACACCAATATCGAGGAAGATCCAATGACTGGGACGTGGTTCCCTTCGCCTTTGGAAAGCCCATTAGAATTTTCAACTGAGCAACGATTTGAATCAGTAAAAGAGGGGGAAGAGTCCGATGATGATATATGGAGAATTGCTATTTTTATGTCTCCGCTTGATGTTCATGTAAATCGCTCACCTTGTAAAGCGACAATTGAGAGGATGGAACACAGGATTGGAAAAGGCCGTCGTAGAGGTCCGTTTTTACCTGCCATGAAGAAAGAAAGCGAAAATAATGAGAGAGTTAGAACAGTATTTCTAACCGAGAAAGGAATTCGTATAGAAGTATGTCAGATTTCAGGTGCTCTAGCGCGAACCATAGTACCATGGCTTTCTATCGATGCTAAAGTTCGTCGAGGTCAAAGGTTTGGAATGATTAGATTAGGTTCTAGAGTTGATATTAGAGCTCCTGCTAAACTGTTCAAACCAGTTGTAATTTCTGCTGAGTCAGGAAATTCTCAATTCCCTAAGGGGCAATTTGTTCAGGCAGGATCATCTATTCTATTCGAAAGTATCAGCGATTAATGAAATCGGTGGTTTGAAACACAAGACCGTATCGGAGACACGAGGAGGAATTCTATGGCAGCCCCAAAATCATTAACTTTAGTTGGAGATGGTGGTAAAAGCGCTAGAATTCATGACTTGATTAAAGCACCAGCCAATACTCCTTGGGCTAAAGCCAAGCAACAATCTTGGGATGGAAATGAACCTGCAACAGTATATTACACTCCAGAAACTTTGGCAGATGGTACGCAGTGTACGGCTATAACCGTTATTTTACGTACTAAAGGTTGCCATTGGTGGTGGTCAAGTGGGTGTACTTTTTGCGGATATTTNAACGATACTAGAGANGATGTTACCAGTGAAAATTTACATGCTCAATGGAATAAGGCAAAACTTGATTTTAATAATTTTGAAAAACACAAGATGGTGAAGGTGTATACCTCGGGTTCTTTGTTAGAAGACAGAGAAATTCCAGTTGATTTTCAAGAAACCGTCCTTCGCGAATGTCATGAAATGGGAAAGGAACTGATTGTCGAGAGTCGTTGTGAGCAACTTACTGAAGAAAAATTACAATGGGCAACTTCGATAAATCCAAATTTTTCAGTAGCAATTGGATTAGAAGCATATGACGACGAAGTTCTTCGTTTCCATGTGAACAAAGGATTTACTACTAAATCATGGGATAGAGCAGTTGCTAACTTGCAAAAATTCAATCTTAGAATTAAAACATATTTGATGTTTAAGCCACCGTTCATGAGTGAAAATGATGCACTTGAACATGGAGTGAAATGGATTTCTGCCGTAGCAGAAAAGAGTGACGAAATATCAGTAAATCCAATGAATATACAACGAGGAACGATAATTGATAGATTACATCGAAACAATGAGTATAGGCCACCTTGGCTATGGTCTTTGGTTGAAATGATTCGTCGAGCACATCCNATTATTCACCCCAAAGGAGGAACCAATGGTGATGAAGATCAGATATCCAGGTTGATTATTCACCCCACAGCAGGTGGTAAAATCAGGGGCGCGCATAATTGTGGTACTTGCGACAGCATGGTGGTTTCAGCAATCGAAAATTATGCTGTATCAGGTGATTTGGCTGAATTTGATGGCTTAGATTGTGAATGTAAATCTATTTGGGAAGAGGAATTATCTTTGGAGTCAGATTTACCTATACCNCTAGGTGTTTCTAAGCCTCGTAGAGGAAATTTGATTAATCGATTACGTTCTTTTTAGGGCTAAAAACTAGTCAATCTTTATCACTACTCTCCAAGTGGACAGATTGACCCCTACGGGGTCAACGGGTGAACATATGTCGAATAACACAATTCTGCCAGATACAACAGTTGGAACCGGGCAGCCTACATTTGGAAGAGTATTACTAACTTTGATTTTAGTTGGAATTATTGGATTATTTGCATTATTTACTAATGTTTTCGGCTGGGACTCAATGCCAATAATCGGTGACATTGTTCCTTTGGTTGGTAATCTCGGAGGTAGTGGAATTTGGTACTATCTGATTGGATTTTTTATAGGAATTGGCATTATTGTAGCTACCTTCATTGGTGAGGTAGTAGTAGAATAGGGGGTATGATTTATGGAACCAGTATTTATTTCAGCAGCTCTTGTACTTGCCTCATTGATTGCAACATCTTATTTCATTACAAATGGATTAGGGACAATGGGAGAACCACTTCGACAATTTTCTTTGTTTTTGATGAATAAAGCGCCGGTTGGGTTAGTAGATTTATTCAGCGATAAGCCCGGAAGCGGTAGTCGTACTTGGATGAAATTTGGTTCTGGTTGGTTTCTTTTAGCCTCAATTTCTGGTTTTCTCGCTATTTGGCATAAATACGATCCAACTGCACTTGATTCTCTAGCTAGTATTGGTTGGTCTTATGATGATGGTTCTGCNTTACAGGACTTCACCATGGCTTCATTGAAGATGGCTTTCATCTATCTAATGGTTGGAGGAGGAATGGTTGCAGTTTCCCGTTCAGCTAATAATCGAA
The DNA here is from genome assembly GCA_002702945.1 of Methanobacteriota archaeon. The sequence continues at coordinate 34,257 of PADF01000014.1, read as the reverse complement.
TGGCTAGTGAAGCAAACGCTTCTATGGTGGCAGTAGTTTATACAGCATTGACTATTTTGAGTTTGATTTTACTACCAATAGTATTCTCATTCATCACAGTTTCAGATGAAGCTGGAAAGTTAGATCTAGTTTCGATGGTGATTAACTACGGTATTGCTTCGATGTTATTTACAGCAGTTTTGATTAATGTATTATCCACTTACTCAATGCGTAGAGATGGAACATCATCAGTTTCTGCTTGGTTCTTCATAATGGCATTGATGACAAAATTAGTAGCATCTACATTCTATCTCTTTGGTGAATTTGCAGGCTCAACACAGACCGTATGGATGGCTGAACAAATGCTCAATGGCTGGGTCCCTCTAGCATTGATGTTTTCTGTAGCATACCATCTCATACCCTTTACTACACAGAAACCAATTTGGTCTCATTCATTATTGAATGCTGGAATGGTATTGCTATTTGTTACAGTTCCGCCATTCTTTATTGGAGAGGTTGATGCTGGTGAATTATTACAGAATGTAGGAGCGCTTCTTCTAACGTTTTCACTAATTCCAATACTTGCAAANTGTTTCAATTTACTTGCAACTGCATCTTCTAATTCTTCTGCCATTTTGAGAAATCCTGGGGCATTAGCAGCAACCCTTGCAATGTTTATATTACCATTATTNGCAGTTGGAGGCTATTTCACTAGTATGGATACATTCACAGGCACCGATAAATTAGCAGACTTGGCTACTATGGTTGATANTAGTTTCATGTTCACCGTTGGTGGTTTAATGATGGTATCGACTATTTTCGCATCCTATCCTCTTGCATCAGGAAATCAATTAGAAGATTCTTCGAGAGCAAATCTTGCAGTTTGGTTCATCTTATTTGGCGGTTTAGCCTCAGTTATTACAATGCTTATTGGCGGATTTACTGAAATCGCAGTTAGTGATTCTGGCGTTGAAGATGCCGTCGCCTCATCGTTAGGATTTTACTTAACCGCTTCAGCACTATTCTATCTAGTTCCTATCGCTTCAATAATGGCAATATTGGTGTTGATTAGAACTGGTAATTCCTCTAATAAGATTGAAGAAATAGGACAAGAGATTACAGATATCGATGTTTATGTGTTGGGCCAAGGAACAACAACAATCCAACAATTATTAGGTAGAGGAGTAGGAGTTACAACTCAAATTGTCGTTGGAGAATCTGAAGAAACAGATGGCGGTTCAACAGTCATTGGCGTTAATGCAGAATTACATAATGACGAAATTACAGAATTCCCAGAAGAAGAAATTGTAGAGGAAGAAGAGGCNGAAGAAGATAAAGGNCCTGCTAAAGAATTAGTTATGCTTCTAGACTATCTTAAATCATNCNACAAGACAGTATTCGATTTCTTCNGTTCTATCGATTTAGATTCATCCGGAGAAATCGATAGTTTTGAATTCCAACAAGCACTAAAGAATAGTAATGTTGGTGACTTCCCTCCTTGGGAAATCGATGGACTTGTCTCTGCTATTGACATCGATGGTGACGGAAGAATTAACCTTCCAGAATTAGATATTTCACTTGCTAGAATCGCTGCTCAAATTTATCCTTCTGATGAAGAAGAAGCTTCTGAAGAAGTTTCTGAAGAGGGTGAAGAAGAGGCTGAAGAACAATCAGAAGAATCTTCAAAGCCTTCTGAAGCAGATTTAAACAAGATGAAGAAAAATGAACTTATTGAGGTAGCAAAGTCTCTTGGAGTTTCAACATCTGGAACTAAGAAAGACTTGATTGAAGCGATCTTAGCTGCTTGAGGAGACTCTGTCTATGCGCATCGGGCTGGTTGGAAAACCAAACGTGGGTAAATCTACTTTCTTCAGTGCNGCAACTTTAGCTAAAGTTGATATCGCTAATTACCCATTTTGTACAATAGACCCTAATGTAGGTGTTGCTTTTATTGCTGCCAGAAAACCTTGTCCATGTAAAGATCTTAGGAAAAAACTCGAATCAGAAGGTAGATTAGAACCCGTTTCTGAAGATGATGAAAGAAAAGGCAGCATTTGCCAACCAAGAACAGGGTCTTGTATAGGCTATAGAAGATTAGTTCCCTGTTTTTTGGTAGATGTGGCGGGACTTGTNCCAGGGGCCAGTGAGGGTAGAGGTAGAGGAAATGCGTTCTTAGCAGATTTAGCTAATTGCGATGCATTGATTCAAGTTGTAGATGCTTCCGCTTCAACAGATATTGAAGGTAATCCAATAGAACCTGCAAAGAATTCAGATACTGCCCATTCTAGTATTCAACAAGAAATATCTTTTCTAGGTGATGAATTAGATGCTTGGATTTATGGGATTTTGAATGATGGTTGGTCTAGAGGTGTTAGAAGAGTTCAAGCTGAAGGCGAGAAGGGGATGACCTCTTTTTTACATGAAAGGTTTACTGGTCTAGGCTCATCTGTACAGACTATAAATCAAGCATTTGAACGCTTTAAACTAGTTAATCAGGATGATTCTCCACCTTGGGACTGGTCAGATAAAACCCTTAAGAAACTATCAATAGAGATTAGAAAATCGTTATTTCCAATTCATATCGCTGCAAATAAAGCAGATATTGCGCCTAAGGATTTGGTTTTTAATTTCGATATTAATGGTAGAATAGTTCCTTGTATGGCAGATATGGAATTGGCACTTAGAAGAGCAGAATCATCGGGATTGATTAGTTATATTTCCGGCGAACAAAGTTTCCAAATTGTTAATCCAGGGCAACTTTCAGATGCACAAATTGAGGCTTTAGAACACATGCAAGAGAGATTGAGTGTAAATAAAAATACGGGAGTTTCAACCATCCTGGATATTGTATTATTCGAAGAATTAGATCATATTGTCGTGTATCCAGTTCAAGATGAAAACCAATGGATTGACGGTGANGATAGAATACTCCCGGATGCCTTTGTAGTTCCAAATAAAATTCAAGCTAAGAATCTGGCGTACAAGGTTCATTCCGATCTAGGCGATGGGTTCATCAGAGGTACAGATGGGCGAAGCCGAAGAACAGTAGGNGCAGATCACGAATTAAGCGATGGCGATGTATTGAAGATACATGCTAAGAATTAGTGACCCTTTGGTCTATCATAAGCAGGTGTTAATCTAGCCATATCGCCAGCAAATTGGGTACTTCTAATGAAGAACCAAACCGGAGCAAATAACGTCAAAACGATTAGGATTAGTAGAAAGTAAATGCCCCAAGGTTTGACAGAACTAAGATACATTATCCATAATGTCCAAAGTACTGGAATATAGAGAAACATACTGTATCTTCTTGCGACTACGGAAAGCCTAGCATTACGGAGTTTATCATCATACAAATTGACTGCTTCTTCTTTGGAAATTAGCTTTTGTTCAACAGCGCACCTAACACAAACTTGAGCGCGAGGGCCATTTCCATGGATGAAATANTCNCTCGGATATGTAGCAGAACAAATCCTACANGTTGGCATTTAGTTCCCTCAAACCAACGCAATCGGTCTTAATTATTCAAGCATCCGATTAATGGACAGAAAATTTTCTAATAATTTCAATCCATTAGGTGAGCCAATCGATTCAGGATGGAATTGTACAGACATTATAGGTAATTCCTTATGTCTTAATGCCATTATTTCGCCATTCTCATCTTTTGCAGTGATTAACATTTTTGATTTAGATGAATCAATTTCAATTGTCAAGGAATTATATCGAGTAAATAGTTGCGGACTTTCTAAATCTGCAAAAATCCCCTCTCCATCATGATGGCATATTATCGGGGTTCCATGTATTGCCCCATTTGGAGATTTCTTCACAATTCCTTGTTCTGCAGCAGCCAAAGATTGGTGGCCCAAGCAAATTCCTAAAACTGGGCAATCAATTTGGCCGGCTAAACAGTGTAAGGAAACTGCCTTTGAAAGTAATGAGTCACTTGGAGTTCCAGGGCCAGGGCCAATTATTATATGACTAGGATTCAATTTTTGTAATAGATTGAATAAAGAACTAGGAGNGGACATTTCATCAGCAATTTTCCCTCTCCCACTAATNACTGTAACGTTATGACTTAGTCCCGCNATCGCATGAGCAATATTTAGAGTGAATGAATCAAGATTATCGATAAGTAAAACACCACATGANTCATTGTTATTATTCTCTTTCCATTGTTCGAATGTTTGTACTAAACCATTATTTTTTATTGAATTAGTAAATTCTATCTCTAGCGGATGAATAGATAGTTGATTATTTCCCACTTGTTTTTGATCACTGGCAGTCCACCCACATGCAATTCTTAATGCATCAGCTTTCCAATAGGTTTCCATTACCTCAGAATTAGAATCTGATTTGATTGTAATTCCACCACCAGAACCAACTTTTCCAAACCACTTGTTATTCTTTCTTTCAGCCTGAATAGTTCTGATTAAAATATTCCACGAACCATCTCCTGAATGAACATCAAACCAACCTGCTGAGCCAGTCCAGAAAGATCGTGATTGATTTTCAATTTGATCTATTACTGCACAAACCATAGTTCTAGGACAACCTGTAATACTNCCGCCAGGGAATATTGAATTGAATGCAGTCATACCATTTTCTGAATCTAGTAACCGACCTTTTAGATGAGAAACCAAATGTTGAACATTTGAGAAAGTTTCGATATCGAATCTTTCAATATTAACACTTCCAACTTCACAAACGGCAGATAAATCGTTTCGCATTAGGTCAACAAGCATTCTATGTTCTGATCTTTCTTTGACATCTTTCGACATCATTTCTCGCAACCTTTCTGCTTCGATAGGGTCACTAGAACTCTTATATGTGCCCTTTATTGGAGAGGTGTAGATTTCACCATTCTGACTTTTAAGAAGACTTTCAGGAGATGAAGANATTAGTGAAAAACCCAAATCATCGGCATATATCAAAGTTGAAAACGGAGCAGGATTTGATTCAAGTAATCGATTGAAAATCGTTTGTGGCGACTCAACGAGCCGACCAGACCAAAATCTTCCAAAGTTAACTTGATACACCTGACCTTCTGAAATTCCTAATTTTATTTTTTCAATCATTTCTTCATGTTGTTGGTCGGTAAGAGAACTAACCTCGTTAAATTCATTAGCAGGTTGAATAGGTAAGTCAATCTTTTGAGGATTNTTTTCTATTACTAGTTCTACATGTTCTTTCCAGTCAGCATTTTTAGAAAATACTTGGAAATCATCAGTATTTTTTGATTGAGAAATATATTTGTCAACCAACCACAGTACCGCTAATAATTCACCTTCTTTTGGTAAATTTTGTAGTGATATTGGCTGGGTCCATTGAACCATATCATATGCAAAACTACCAGCCCAAAATGGTTTATTTGGATTAAATTCTTTAGGTTCATTTTCAAATTCTTGATTTGGAGTTAAAACTTTTAATTGCTCAAATAANTCAGANAAATCATTAGCAGTAATNGAATTGGAGTGATACCAACACCCATGNCGCCATTCTTCTAATTCAGCAGTGAANGGCAACTTTTGATAATTTAATTTTAATTCTCCTTCAATAGGACTGTGCTTGTTTGAGGGTGGCATAACGGTTCTTGTTGGTTGACGAATTAAAACTCGTAAATTACTTGGCCCACAAATCATTGACGAGTTTGACAGATGCGATTTTGGGCCACCGGAAATGAATAAAATTTCATCGGGAGAGCCGAATTTAAACGCAGAAATTCCAATCAATTCATTATCTATCAAAGACTGTCTTAAAGAAACAATCTTGTCAACCATAATACTCGCTCAAGTCAACCCATGAGTCGGGCTTTCAATAAGGTTGAGAGTCTAATACCAATTTTCTCCTAGAGCAGAAATACAAACCTGTTGCAGATTATCACTTCCATCCCCGATATCAACATCATCTAAAACTGTTAATCTTGCAGCACCCATTCCAGTGCCAAGTAGAACAATTTCTTTCGCTCTAGCTACCATTCTTTCGTTCAATCTACCTGAACTTATTACAAACCCAGCCTCCTTTATGGCATTTTTACAGACATCAAAAGTTACTGAAGAAACCCCACCTAATTTACTATCGCTAACCCAAACAACTCCATCATCATCTAGAACTAGAGGCATGACTCTGTCGCCGTCTATTATACAATAATCATGAACTAGTAAACCAACATCCGCACCTTTTGCAAACACATTTTGAGTAATTTCCCGATATGGCTGCCAATCTCCATGCTTGGTACCAGTCACTTTTCGAGTCCAGCGCGGAGCAGGCACTGTAATCCCTTCAGCCTCCATATGTATTTCTTGATAGAATGGTTTTACGTCAAATGAAACTCGATCAGAATGAATTTCGATACGCACTAACCCTTCTAGTTCGCTAGGTATGATTACTTCTGGAACTTCGATTCCAAGTATTTTAGCATGTTTTGCAAGTCTTTCGAGATGTAAATCTAAGTGAAATAATTCACCGTTCCTCGCTCTCACGGTTGTGAAAACAGCACTCTTTGGACCGACCATCAAAGCAAGTCATCCAAAAATGAAGTATCAATCTTTGGTTTGATAGGTGCACTAGCCTCGCCACCAGTCAAGTCATTCAAAATATTCTGATTTTGAGGTTGTAAGACTGGTTGTTGAGGTTGATATGTTTCACGTCCATATGGATTCGAATCAATACGCTGGGCAGCACTGTAAATATCATTGGATTGTGTTTGAGATACACTTGGCGGAGGCGCCTGAGGAGTAGAAGGCATCATTGGGTCAATATCGTCCCAAGAGCCAAAGTCATCTTGAATGCCCCAAGTTGCTTCTTGTAATTCCCATGACTTATTCCTAGATCTTTGATTTCCTCTTGTTCTTACTATTGCAATGACTAGGAATAGTGCTAGAAGAACTAATCCAGCAGCGATTAAATTAGGTGGAGTAAGTAGTGATGAAAAATCATTTGAATCATCTGCAGGTTGATTAATTTCTTCTCCTGTTGCAGTTACTGGGTCGATCTTTACAGCTTCTACCATATTTCTATTTGTAATTTCATCGAAAGGAGAAACGGCAATATACCAGCTAGTATCATTCGTTAAGTCTTCAAAATTATCAATAGAAATCAAGAAGGTATTCGAGGCTTGCACAAAGTCAATCAAAGTAGCATCATCAGTCGAAGAGAAATCTTCAGTGGAGATATAAATTTGATATCCTCTAACATCGCCATCATTCGAATGCTCCCAAGAGGTTAGAATTTTATTCTCATCTATCCAATTTAATGAAACATCTTCAACAGGTTCTAAATAATCACCACTGCTATCGAATCCATCATCTATTGACTGATTAGAAACCACATTCAAATTTTGTTCGAATGCGTTTCCAGCTGAATCTCTTACTACGACAGCAACCCATATTTTTTGGCCAGTAACTACAGGTTGGTCTCCAGCGACTAAATCGATAACTAGTGGTAATTCAGGATTTCTAGAAAGCACGGCAATAGGAGATGTAGGTCCATCACTTCCTGCAGTGATTCCTTGGAAAGACCACGTGGCAGCATAAATTTCGTATGAAGCAACATCGCTAACTTCGCTCAAATCAAAGTCAAGAAGTAATGCTGAACCATTATCCTTAGGCCTATCTGTCAATCTGAGATTATCCATTCTTTCAGGAGGAGTGGTGTCTTGGATATTATTGATAGGTGTGGTCGAGGCTTGAACCAAGTCTGTAAGATGGACATTTCCTTTTATGTCGTGAACTGTAACTGTTGTGAATAACTCAATATCCGGTTTTATTAATTGAGGAGTTGTTTGAGTTAAATCCATCATGCCACCTTGATTTCCATATAATGCAGTGGATATTGTCAATTGAATAGGATTTTTATCTTCATCAATCCATTGTTTATCAATCTTCAAACAGCCACACTTTGATTCATCATCGCCAAATTCTATCCAAGCCTCAGTTAAATCTTCAACAGGTTGGTCTGCAACCCAAACAATGTAGTAAGCAAAATCATCAGCAGTAGAAATTGTCCAAATCACATCAATTGCAGTTCCATCATCATTAGGATGGTCAAATGCAGTGATAGTTCCTATTCTATCTGGAATACTTCCAAGACCCACTGTATTTCTAAATGGAGTAACTTCAACAATCTCAACATCAACTAGATCGACATTCAACCAATCATCATATGCTACAACTGCCACAAGATATGATTGCCCATCTTGTAGAGAAGTGCCATCATACCCGTCAACGATTGTGGAATTAGTTGAGCAATCATCAATAATTTCAGCTTGTGAGAATCCGGTATCGTCTAAAGGCAAACCTACAACAGTTATGCTGGGTGTGTTCTCTCTAATCCATACGGCATAGAATGTACAATCATCTGCAGTACTTATGTCCCATGATATGGTAACTCGGCCTCCATCATCATTTGGCGTATCTATTGCTTCAACATTTTCTAATCTTGGCGGTGGTGTGAGATCGTTCAATCCACCTGTTGGAACAACTGGCCCAATAATTGTGGCATTAAGCAGGTCTTCTTGTCCCGCTTGGTCAACACAAGTTAGACCAATCCAATAAGGGCGGCCAGGATTTAGGTTTAATATGGTAGAATTACCTTCACTTGGAGGTAATGATTCCTCATATGTGAGTCCTAGTACATCATTTATTTCTATAGTGGAAGTGTAAATATTTGTATAAGCCAAATCAAGTGCAGTACATCTCTTCCATTCTAAATCTAGATCTCCATCATCACCGCCTTCATGTGGACCCGCTTGCGCCCATTCAGGTGGGCTTGGAATCTCATCACTTGGTGAAGCAGGACCTATCGGTAGAGATGGTATACCAAGACGCCCATCGTTGTATTCAACTACTACTAGTGCGTAATATTCCACTCCATTTTCAAGAGTTTGACCGTTTGCTGTGGTTACTTCGCTTTGCAATCTACTGTGAAGAGAAACGGCCTTGTCAATTTGCCTTCCTGCCAAGTCTGCTTCTGTTATAGAAGCACCAGTGGTGAATGGCCCCTCATTGACATAGATGAGATAGCGGGAGAAATCATCATCATGAACTAAAGTCCAAGAAGCAGTGAGTGTTTCACCACCATCATCAGGTCTGTCAATTAAGTCAACCATATTTACAGGGGTTTCTAATTTTATGTAGTCGTATGTTAGTCTAATTTGTAATGAGCCGTTAGTAATTGAGCGTAGGTTCAGTTGAACGAATTTAGTTCCGTTAATTTGAACTGCATTATTTATTGCAGATTGTAAATTCTGCTGAATACTTTGGTCATCAGATAGATTGAGAGTAACATTATATTTCAGACTATTTGATTGTGCCCAAGTTGCAGCACCGCTAACAGGCGATGTGAACGCTAATGGGATTCCTTGGAATAGTAATCCATGGACACCAGATGTGCCGATATCACTGTCTAGAGTGATAGAATTGGTTAGGTTTGCAAGTTCAATAACCATTCCCGGATGAGCCATGTCAGTAATATCTTTAGTCACTAAATTGAATCCCATATTCAGTGGATCAGCTCTGCGAAGTTCAAATCTTTCTACTTCAGTCCATTGTGGATTATTCATCCAACCGTATAATCCCGAGGTTTCGGTTGTAATCCAGACATTTTCTGATGTAATTGCCCCTCCACTTATCTGGTCATCTGGTAGTATGAATGTTTTAATCGAAGAGTGCGATGCAGTTCTTGCTTCAATAATAGTTGCAATATTATTTCCAATTGCCATTATTTCATCACCATTACTTACCATTCTTTCAATTGGCCAGCTAGGTATTTGCCAAGAAGCTCTTCCATCTTCAAATTGAGAACTCAAACCATTCCAATGAGTCAATGGTCCAACATCAGTCGCTATATGTAAGCCCCACCAATCACTAGCAACAGCCGTAACGGTATTAGATGGTAATTGGTCAAAGCGATGAGTTTGACTTACAAGTCCAGTAAGACCATCAACACTAGTTACACCTGGTCTTTCACTACCTGCTCCATCATGGCTGACATGAATTTGTACGTTGCCCAAATTATCAGTTGTTTTGATCAGGCCCCAAGATGAGGTGCCAAGCATACCATTGGCACTGGTTAGAACATTTGTAGAACCATTGACAGTATCCATTTGTGCAAGGCCAGACGGAGTCGCTACCCACAGATAAGGGTCATCAAATAGCATATCTTCAACTAAATTTGAAGGTAAACCGTCTGTAGTTGTAAGCGGATTTAACCAGTCGTTGGTTTGTAATGACCATCTTCCAATTCCTCCATTGGTTGCTATGTAAACAACATCAGTTGAAACTTCTATTCCATTTACAATATTGGACGGTAGTCCAGCAAGAAGTCTGCCATTACCGAAAGTATCGGTGGTAGTATCAAAAATTTGCACCCCTGCTGATGAACCGAAATTACCCTGTAGTCCAATGATTAAGTCGGTTCCAACCAACTTTAATCCATCCATATTATTGTGTAAAGCTCCTCGCATTGGCAATAAATCACCAGTTAGAGTGTCTAGTTTCATCAATCCACTAGGGTAAGTCGATATGTATAGGTCGGTGCCCACTAATTGAGTATCAGCAGCTCTTGAATTGGCAGGTAATGTCCAGCCATACTGCCATTCAATCTCTCCAGTTGATATTTTTTCACCTTGTAAAACACCAGCACCAGTTGATTGTCCAAAGCCTACATTTTCTCCAATCGTAGTCACCCATACATGGGTATTATTCCCAGTCATTGTTGTAATTTGACCACTGACTAGGCCAGGTAAATTGTACATCACAGTTTGTCCGTTAGGGCCCAACAAGTCAACATGGCTGTAACCTGAAGAACCGCCAGCCTGGCCTATTAGCCATTCATTTCCTAACCATTGGAAAGATGTTACTGAAGAACCTTGGCCGTTGAAATTAACCTGGCTGGTACTCGCTCCCGAGGTGGTTATTATCGAATATCCTCCTCCGATTACATTAGATCCTTCTTGACCTAAACCGTGTCCAACTACTAACTTGCCTGAATCATATCCAATTGCATCCCACCAAATTCTATCGCTGGGTAGGTTGTGAGTCTGAGTAGTAATGTCTGGGAGCCATTGTCCTGACGTGTAACTGTATTTTTTAATCGGTTCTTCATCAGAATAGAATGCGACATATAGAGTATCTGTAGAAGTATCACATGCAACACCAGATACTCTTCCTTCACCAAGAGTGGCACGAGTGAACGTACCTGTTATGGTTGATGAAGCCAAATCCAATTGTTCAATTCCGCCATCAGAATCGTATATTCCAACATTCAATACTCCGCCACATTCTGCCATAGTTATAGGATATCCACGTTGAATTCCACCTTGACCTTGAGAGCCAAATACATTCCAAGAAGTTCCATTCCAATGAGATATAGCACCACCTTGGAACCCTTGCCAACTTGAACCATCGCCGCCTCCAACTACTAAGTCGACACCATTGGTCCAGATTTCATAAATTTCTTCACCTGCGTTGTTAGGTAAGCCATTTCCTTCTTCCCAAGTAGATAGCCAAGAACTAGAACTCGGGTCAAATCTTGCGATTCCATCTTCTGTTGCAAATAATACTTCACCGTTATACTCGACAATTTCTCTAATAGGGAAATTAAGCCCATCATCACTATCCCAAGAGCCGATTAAAGAGTTATTTTGAGCATAAAGATCTAATTTATTCTCACCCCAAGAAATCCACATTTGACCATTACTTGTTTCATGAGCAGTTACTCTATCAACTTGTCCAGATGGTAGAATATCTGCCCCCCAGTCATCATTTAGAATATCCCACTGTGCTATTCCACCTCTACCATCATAATAGTCAGGGAATCCACCATTAGATGCAACACTAACCATCAAGGTATCTCCAACAAGACCCATGCCCCAAGCATCACCTGAATTATCATCCAGTTGAATTCCAGCATCAATATTTGAGAGTCCTGTAAAGTTAGCAACATCGATACGATATACGCTATTACTGCTACTACCTTGATGATAATACATGATATTATTGTGTATTGTCATTTGGAATGGGTCTCCATTTCCAAGATATAATTGGTCATTCTTTTCTATGTCGTAAATTTCAGTTTGGTTGATTACATCGATTAGTTGGAAACCATCATCGCCACCAATCCAAATATGGTTTGGTCTTAGATCTGCTACAAGTCCAGTAACATCACCATTACCAGGGTCGAGGATTTCATTTCCGGACGGTCCCCCGCTGTATTCTGTCCATGTCGGTAACCATGAATTAGTAGGTATGTCATAGCGAGCAATCCCGATTCCATCTAGTCCGATATAGGCTATATCGCCAATAACTTCAACCGGCGCATTATCTGTATCTTCTCCAGCCTCCCAGGTATCGATGACATCGAATGGACTGATTGTTAATATTCCAACTCCTTGCGTAGTTCCACCATAGACTCTTGAACCATCGGTTCCAACTGAGTATGTTGCCCAATTAGGCATACCATCATACACATTCATACAATCATCAATGTCAACAGTCGAAGTAGGATATCTGCATACTCCAATATTTGTTCCAACATATATCTCAGAGCCGAGTAATGTGAAATCAAAGAATTGACTGGGTTGACGAGTCCAACTACTTCCATCACCTTGGAAGTTCAATGGCTGGTTACCATCCCACTTTACTGCACCACTATCAGTCCCGATGTAAATATTTGAGCCATCAGAAATTAAGGCGAAAATGTTGTCACTAGGTAGGAAATCAAAGCCATTGCCTCCTCCGCCTATTGATTCAGTAAGCGGGATTAAAATTTCACCAGTTGAAAGGTCTTTTCTTACGACACCGTATCCAGGTAAACCAAGGTGTAGAATATCACCTTGCACGGCAAGAGGTACATTATCAGCATTATTTACTCCGGTTGAACCCCAAGGAGTCAAGAAGGAATCATTGGTCAAGTCGAATCGAGCCAAACCAATATCGTCAGTAGCAATATATGCAATGTCACCATATATTGCTAAATCGTTAAGACCAATACTAGGTATATCGAATACTTCTATAGGAGAAATGCCGCTCAAATCTATCTTTGAAATAGCATCAGAACTAAGCGTAACTAAGTTATTAGAACTTACAGCAATCGAAATTACTTCATCTTCATCCAATCCAATACTGGTATCCCAAGTTTGTAGTAGTGAGCCATTACTATGCATTTTGTGTGCTCCAGAATTTTGTCCGGCGATGTAAACAAATGAACCATCAGAGGTTAATTGGTTAACATTATCTCCGATAAAAGTCGGATTTAACCATCTAGATTGAGTAGTATCGTATCTATTGATGAAACCATCAGCTGCGATAAAGACCACATCATCGAGCTCTACGGCATCTTGCATATTGGCAGAAGTCGGACCGCTTGCAATTAGCATATTTCCAGTTTGTAGTGGAGTATTTCCAGGAGTTAATTCTGCTAATAGGCCGAATCCATCGCTGACTAGAACCATATCATTAGTAGGTGATCGAGGCCCTATATTTGGCCATAAGATCAAATCATCCCCGGCATCACCATTTAATCCAAAGTCTGAAAGTTGGTATGTTTGTTGGAATATTCCATTAGCAGTATTGTATGAATGTAGAGCATCACCACTAAGGATATACAGGATATTATTTGAAAGAACCAAGTCTCCAATATAGTTACTATTTAGCCAGTTTGAAGAAGACCATGTGGAAAGCCAAAATCCTGAACTCCAGTCATATCTAGCAAGGCCATTATCTTTAGATGCCATCAATAATTGGTTGCCAGAAATTAAAAACTCAGAAATAGAATCGCTGTGTAGATTGTTTGCAGTTGTCCATGTACTCAAGGCTGAATTAGTATTCATGTCCCATCTTATTACACCTTCATCTTCGAAAGAAAAGTATAGTACATTACCTGCTTCAATTATGTCTAATGCACTTCCAGCAGTTGTTTTTGCATAGGCATCTGACCATGTAGCGCCATTAAAAACAGATATTCTTTCTTGGTTTGAAGCGTAAACATTACCGTCACTAGCGATGAAAAATTGCTCATATTGAACACTTTCAGCAACAGGGTCACTAGAAGATGAAATGGTATCTGGCAAAGGTGTTAATTCCGAAGTATCAACAAGTGATATTGCATGGAAAAAATCACCACTAGTCAGTATATGAAGCGCTAAATTAGCGGCATCAATTTCGATATCTACAATGTCTCCAGAATCTTGAAATTCGATTATATCAATGATTTTTGGATTGTTATTATAATCGATTATAAGCAGTGAATTAGCAACAGCTAGATACAATCGCCCATCAACAAAATGGATTGCATAGTCGGTAATTTCTAGATTTACAGGCTCAAAGGATACAGCAGGATCAACAGGTGCTAGAGCTTCAACAATCAATTCAGTTATTTCCGCTCCAGCAGGTAAAGTCCAAGATGCACCTGCTTCGCTGTTGGGAGATAATCTCCCTGAATGCGGGTTTAAGCCATCAAATGAATCACTAGAGCCTAACATGCCTAGCCCGGACCAATCAAACAGATTGATACCAATGTCGGATGCTGTTATTACCGGTTCTTCAATCAGTAAATTATCACTACCATCCACCCTAATTTCCATAGTTAGATTAGAAATTTCAGCACCAGGGGCAAATTCTAGTGCCCAATTTGTACTTGCTTGTAAGCCGATGGACGGATTGGCCCCAACAGTATCTAGTTGAACCCATCCAGTGTCGTTACTACCCTGTTTTTCCCAGATCACATCATTCTCAGTTTGGTGCGCTGAAACTGGAGAAACAATTAGCATTGGAGACATTAAAGAAATAAGCATTAAATTGACCAAAAAAAGAGATTTTTTTCTCTTCAAACCCGACAATTTGGGACTAATCTCAGTTTTCATCAATATATTGGCGTTTCTTACACTATTTGAACGCGGCCCTAATTCGTGTGAATTTATCTCATTATACGATTAAGAAAAAAATGCTTGCCGAGTCTCTAATTGAAGTCTTGTAATGATTAAATTTCTATAAATATACACCAAACACTCAAACATGATACGCGCTGCCAGTGAGATGGTGCTAGAGTGGTTGAGGAAAAACGTGAGAGGCTTTTGAAAAAAGAATCACTGGATTATCACGAATCTTTACCCCATGGTAAGATAAAAGTTGTTCCAACAAAACCACATGCAACAGCACATGAACTTAGTTTGGCATATTCCCCAGGTGTGGCTTACCCTTGTTTAGAAATCGCTGAGAAACCCGAAGCAGCATATCTCTATACTTCTAAAGCAAATTTGGTGGCAGTAATTTCTAATGGAACCGCAGTTCTCGGCCTTGGAAACATTGGGCCTCTAGCCAGTAAACCAGTTATGGAAGGTAAAGGGCTTTTATTGAAAACATTTGCAGATATTGATGTTTTTGATATCGAAGTAGATACTGAAGACCCAGAGGAATTCATTAGTACGGTGGTAAATATTTCGAAAACTTTTGGCGGTATTAATTTGGAAGATATCAAGGCACCAGAATGCTTTGAAATTGAAAAACGAATAGCGGAGCAGACCGATATCCCAGTTATGCATGATGACCAGCATGGAACAGCAATAATCTCAGGCGCGGCATTATTGAACGCTGCCGAATTACAAGAAAAGAAACTGAATAAGATCAAGGTTGTAGTGATTGGTGCGGGCGCATCAGCAATTGCATGCGCAAATCACTATGTTGCATTAGGAGTAACTAGGAGTAACATTTTGATGGTTGATAGCAAAGGTATTGTGACCAAGAAAAGACTTGAAGCAGGCGAGTTAAATGAATTCAAAGAAGCCTTTGCTCACGACATCAAAGATGGCAATTTAGGCGATGCGTTAGTGGGGGCAGATGTCCTTCTTGGGCTTTCTAAAGGCGGCCTTGTCAGCAAAGAAATGATTGCTAGTATGGCAAAAAAACCAATCATTTTCGCTTTAGCAAATCCTACACCAGAAATAATGCCAGAAGAGATTTTAGAAGTTAGAGATGATGCAATTATCGCAACAGGAAGGTCAGATTATCCTAATCAAGTAAACAATGTCTTAGGTTTTCCATATATCTTCAGAGGAGCACTTGATGTTAGAGCCAAAGATATCACTCAAAATATGAAAATGGCTGCAACAATGTCTCTAGCAGAACTTGCCAAGGAACCAGTACCTGATTATATTTCAGCAGCTTATGACGGAGTTGTGATGCAATTTGGTCCCGAATATATTATTCCTAAACCCTTTGACAGAAGGGTATTGATTTGGGAAGCTTCAGCAGTAGCGAAAGCCGCTGTTGATGAAGGCATTGCGCGGATAAAACCTGAAGATTTTTCAGTCGAAATGTACCGAGAAAAACTGGAAGGTCGTTTAGGCCAGTCTTACTCAATAATGCGTCATATAATCAATCAAGTTAGGCGAAGAGGAAAACGAATAGTTTTCCCAGAAGGAGATAATGAAAAGGTTTTGAGGGCTGCTGCACAATTAGATGATCAGAAAATCTGTACCCCAATTCTATTAGGTGCTAAAGAAAGAATCGATGAATTAGTTGAGGAATTAGGCTTACATTTCAACTATCAAGTATTTGACCCTCGATATGATGAGAGAAGAAAATTAAGATATGCCCCGGCTCTATTCAAACGTCGCCAAAGAAAGGGTATGACATTAGAGGATGCTGAAAGGTTACTAAAAAGCCGTCCTTATTTTGCAAGCCAAATGGTGGCATCCGGTGATGCTGATGGATTTGTCGGAGGTGTAAGTCGTAATTATGCAGATGTACTTCGGCCCACTATTGAGGTAATAGGTTCTGACTCATCTGCTCATTGTGTTATTGGCTGTTACATGGTCAATGTCAAAGGCAGGACTATTTTCTTAGCAGATGCTACTGTTAATGTTTATCCAGATAGCCCAACACTTGCAGAAATAGCAGTACAAACTTCGAAAATCGCCCGTAGATTTGGAATAAATCCTAAAGTAGCAATGTTATCATTTTCTAATTTTGGCAGTACTAGAGCGCAGCGTTCAGATAGAATCGAAGATGCAATATTAATCGCTAAAGAGATCGATCCGACTTTGAAAATTGATGGACCAATGCAGGCAGATACCGCATTAAATCCTGCAGTTCAAGGGGAATATCCATTCATGGACTTTGAGGGGCCAGCAAATGTACTAGTTTTACCTAATTTAGCAGCAGCCAATATTGCTTACAAACTTCTAGAAGAGTTAGGTGGTGCCGAGATGACTGGACCTATTCTAGAAGGAATGGATAAACCAGTGCAACTAGTTGCAAGACAAGACGGAGTTAGACATATTGTCAATATGGCAGCAATATGTGCGGCAGACGCAATTAGACAAGACTCATACTGGGAAACTTTGGCTACGGAAGAGTCTTTGTAATCCTTTCACCTTGTTCAAATGATATTGTTGGTCTTTTAGGACGCCAAAAAGCCCCAGATACAAAGCCAACACATAGACCGCCGAAGAGTAGATTAGCCCAACCATCTGTGGCATATGATCCCATTCCACGAAAGATTGGTATGGCAAATGAAGGAATAATACCCAATACAAAAGTCCAGAAAATTTCCACTTTGATATTGGAAAAAAAGTCAGCATTTTGAGGTACTTTTACTATATCCCCTTGCCGGATAGGAGATATAACGAAACGTACAGAGATTCCGTTATTGATTCTGTCCATTGGTATGCTTGATAGTGCGGTAATGTCTACTTTAGAAGGGTGTACCTCTATCGCTGCTTTATGATATTGCATTGGGCCGAAACCTTCGAATTTCCTAGGACGACCATCCATCATAGCACCTCTGTGGTTTGAAGATGTACCATCGCATAGTAATTCTCGAGTTTTTGTTGAGATAACTATCTTTTTTTTCTCCAATGAAGCATACCATTCCCCTTGACTAGGGCATCTTATTTCCCATTCATTATTATCTTCAATTAAGACTTCTTTTTTCTGAAGTTCAGATGTAAGATGTTCTAACAACACATCCAATTTTTTTTGATCCCATTTACTAGCGTCACCATCAATATCAACTCGTTGTGATATCTCATCTAGTTCTTCATTGGTTAAACGCGACTCCATGATATAAAAATCAGGTAATTGAACTTCATGCCTTGGTCTTTGCCCAGCATATATCCATCCGCCCTTATCTTCTCCGATGAAAATAGAGCCAGAGTCTACTTTTTGGAAAGATAAACCTGCTAAATCCAGCGAGGGCATATAATCACTCCAAACATTTAGCATTCATACGATTATACCAAGCCATTCCTACTTTGTGATCTTCTAATAGCGAGAATTGAGGGAATGGCGAAATAGATCGCATGTATCCATAAACTGAAAAATCTACTAGATTTGGAGACTTTCCACCAAAAAATAAGTCTCCATTATGTTCATTTGTAAATTCGGTCAACAAATCATGCCACAGTTTTTTTGGAGTTCTTCCGTCTTTCTTGACTCTCTTTTTAGCAATAATGCCCCACATTACAGGAAACCCAGCCCACGCGTAGAGGCGCTTAGAAATAAAACCGAACTTTTCAATTTTTGAAATACGTGTTGTAGTCTTAAACGCAGAGCCCAACGTTCCATACAAAATCGGTACAGTGGCCTTAGATACCTTAGTATCAGCCCAATTTAACCACTCTTCATTTCTTTTTGGGTCTGATATAGATGCTAACTTTCCATTGTTATATCTGTCATCAATTAGTTTCAAAAGGGGCGTGGAATCCACATGAAAATCTCCCTTTTCATCGGTGAAAACGGGTACTTTGCCCCAGTCGCCAGCAAACGCGACAGATTTTTTAATCTTCAAACCATTAACTGGAATAAGGTCAACATCCATTTTCAAGTATTCAATTAGACCTCTAACCTTCCAGCAAAAAGGGCAAGAATAAAGAATATGTAAAGCAGGTTTTTGCCCCATGAATTTGCTAAAATAAACACCTTCTTCAAACCTTGTCTTCATCAGATGATACAGGTCTCCATCCCATTTTCCAAAAATCTAAATCATCTAACCATGTTAACCATTCATTATCATTACAAGTTAGAAGTCTGAAAGCACGCCCTTCCAAACCATCTTTATTTGCTTTAGAAATAGTTCCAACATTGAAACTATCATTCCACTCAACCTGCATTTGCCTTATCTGTCTCTTTGCTTCTTCGGGATTATCGAAATTCATTTCACAAATATTTCTGAGTTCAGAAAGCCACATCCGGCCGTCTTTAAGCAGAGGGTCATCGAAGGTTCTTTTCTTGGGTTTTTCCCAGAACTTCCACCATGGCATAAGATTGCCTAAACTCTCTACTTTTTGAACTTGGCTAAATTTACACTAGTGTTTGAAATGGTATGACTCATAGCGATTATCATGGGGCGAATAATTGTACATTTACACGGTAAGCCAAAGCAATCATCATTTTCCCAACTAATAGAAAAATACAGTGATAGGCTAAGGGGCAGAAATATTAAGTTGGAAATCCATTCAGATAAATTGAATGCTAATGATTATCAGAATCGATTATTAGATTATAAATTCGTCTTTTTTTTAGATGAAAGAGGGATTGAATTTTCCTCGGTTGAACTATCAAAGAAGGTCGCAGATTGGTCATTAAATTCTGAGGATGTTCATTTGGCCATTGGGCCTGTAGATGGCTGGCCTCAAAGAGAGAAAGTAACGGCTAAAAATTCTATTACTCTGTCAAAAATGACTCTGCCGCATGAATTAGCTGCAGTGGTATTACTCGAACAACTATATCGTTCAACAGAGATTATTAAAGGAACATTGTATCATAGGATTTGAGCAAAAAATCAAAACTACATGATTATCCGGGTATTTAGGGAGCAACATGTTTTTTGAAGAATCTTCAACCCGGTGGCTTCTAATCATTTTTGAATTTATCATCGCTATAATTCTAATAATGGGGTCAAAAAGTCAACCTTTCCCAGAGCCATCAAAGAGACTTGGTAGTGTTTTGTTTCTAGTGGCCACCTTATTCCTTATCGGGCAATCGGCACCTAGGCCAGCATCAGTAAATGGGCACATGGCATTCCTATCTCTCATAGGTGCCTTAGGACTGGTCTTTGGAGTTCACCACATGTTGAATACTAGGAGAGAAGTCTTGGTTGCGCCAATGTCTGGTTTTCTATTCTGTGTTGGGGTAGGAGGGTTGATGATTCAGACCTGGTCTTCATTGAGCACTGTTGAGCAGTGGTCAGGATTTTTGGCATTAATTGTATTATCCGGTGGGCAGGTTTGGTTAGTTTTCAGGGGGCTATTAATTGGTAGACTGCCACTAGCATGGAGTCAAGCAGGAATGGTGGCACTAAGTAGAGGGCAAATTTCAGGAGACCATGGAGCAATTTCTTGTTTTGAAAAAGCTTGGGATGTCGATGAAGAACACCTCAATCCAATGGCTTATGTTGCACTACATAGGATCTATCAATTCCTTGGAGATGAAGATTCTACAAAAGAATGGTATGATAATTTGGTAGATTCTGGCGGTGAAGAAGCCGTTGCAATCGAGTGGATTGAGGCGATAGAAAAAAGTCTTATGAATATCAATAAAGAGACGCAGTGATGTAATTTTATGTCCATAAGTGGAATTTATTTACCGTTATCCAGCAAAAGATATATTTTTTTTGAACATCTAAACAAAGCAATTAATAACATAAGAAACTAATTAGTAATATGGGCGATGCAAACGATGGCGGAAAAATTAGTCAAATAACAAATCTAACTTGGTTTATTTTTATTGTTTGGTTCTGTTCTAATTTGCTCTCACAATTGGCTTATATTATTGCCTATGGCTTACCATACGATGGTATTTCAATGCTTAAATCCTTAGGCCCTATTTATTATGTTGCAGTAATTTTTGAAGTTTTAATGTGGCTATTTATTGGCGGTATAATCGGTAAAAAAGCACTTGATAAAATTAGCAGCCCTGTGACAAATCCAATCTAGTCCGTTCTACAACTTAGGGTAAAAGATTGACATATTTGACGAAAGATAAGCGATGAGTTCAAGACCTTCCTAAATAAAAGCCACTTGTGGCAGAAGAAAGTCCTATACCAGTATTTACTGGAATACCTATGGAATTATCAATGCTTGAAAACGGCGAAGAAAAGTTACGTAAGTTGCCATATAATGCACAACTTGTGACTATTGAACAGGCAAGAGAAAGTCTTGTTGAAGCTGTTCAATATTTGATAGAATTGCAAGTAATGAATGATGAGGCTCATCATTTAACAGAAGAGATTGAAATCCTATTAGAGGATTTAGAACCAGAAGATGAACACGTTGTAGAGGTTGCAGATAGATTAGCATCAATAATTAGAGTGTGGCAAGCAACCGTCTCAAGTTTAGAATTAACAGGAGCCAGAATCGCATCACTAGATCCAGGTCGTTTAGAGTGGTACGGGGTTGTAGATGGCGATATTGCACTCTACTCTTGGGTCTTTGGAGAAGAAGATATAGAATGGTATCATTACACTGATTCAACATATTTGACCCGTAAACCCCTCATAGAAGCATAACTTGGCTTGTCTAATTGGGAGTGTAATTATGGTCAGAATTACTCGAGTATATACTGGAACAGGAGATGACGGAACATCCTCCTTTGTTGATGGTTCTAGGCACGAAAAATCACATTTAAGATTCGAGGTTGTCGGTACCTGCGATGAATTAAATTCTATAGTTGGCATGGCGATTATGGAAACAGACCGTTTACAATCTCATGAAGATGGAGGAAAAAGTAGTAGTATAAATCGAGTAAAAAACGTAGTCATCTCTGCTTTAAACAGAATTCAAAATGAATTATTTGACTTAGGTGCAGAACTTGCCTGTATACCAAGTAAAATTCCAGAGCAAATGGAATTGATAAGTAAAAAACAGTCGGAAATGTTACTCGAAGAGATGGATGCTTGGCTCGAACATCTTGAGCCTTTGAAAAGCTTCATTTTACCCTCGGGGCAAGGTCCCGAGGCTGTAATTCATTTTGCTCGAACCGTCACTAGAAGACTGGAGCGTAATATGGTTAGACTGGTAAACTCCGAAGGAGAAGAATCAGTTCGTAAATTAGCGCTTGTATATGTTAATCGATTATCTGATTGGCTTTTTGTCATGGGTCGCTGGGTTTGTGCTTGTTTGGGTCATTCGGAATCTCTATGGGAGCCTTTAGCAAGAAGAGATCAATCCGATGGAATTGCAGATTTAATCAATAAGATTAATTCTAATGATAATGATTTTTCTATGATAGATTAGTCTAATCCTGCAGTTTTCATAAATTCATGAGCGCTTCCAATTAATTCTTTGGTTTCTATATGGGTCACCTGCTCTAATGCTTGTTCCCAATCAAGCCACATGTAATTTCGATGTTCCTTCGATAGACTTATTGAGATTTCTTCAGTTGTAGCAATATACCAGTAAACCTGTTTTGATTTACGCTTGCCCTTATGCTTAAATTGATATTCAGTCCGATGCTCAAAGTTTTCAACAAATGATAATTCTGAAATTCCAGTTTCTTCTTTTAATTCTCTTCGGGCAGTTTCATAATAATCTGAGTCTTCTTGCTCTACGTGTCCTTTTGGTAAATCCCAATGACCTTGTGGATACTGTAACAGAAGTATTGAGCCTAGGTTAACAAGTACTACTCCGCAAGAAGTCTCCATAACTAACTCCAATCGGGCTGNACTCATGTGTCTTTTGTAGATTAATTAAGAAACTACTTGGTCTAACAATTAAACGACCAATCATGAGGGAGGTTGATGGNCAGTATGTGCAGTTGCCTACTTTTGATCGCATAGTTGCCGATTCAGACCTCGATGGACTTTGTGCTGCGGCAGTTTTGAAGTCATATAATCCGAAAGCCGAGGTAATTTTTTCTCATGCTGCTTTAGTTCGTTCAGGCAAAATAGACGAAATCATCACATCTACCACAGCAATGGTTGACCTTCCTTTTCATCCAAACTGTGGCTGGNATCTTGATCATCATCAAACNAATAAGCCAAATTTAGAGGAAGAAATAAATTTTACAAAGAAGGGCGGAGTATGTAATTGGGAAGCAACTCCGTCAGCAGCAAGATTAGCATATAATCTTCTTTCCCCAGTAATCGATTTATCTCATCTTGAAGAAATCATGCCAATTGTTGATGCGTTGGATTCAGGACAAATCACTCTCGAGGAATTTTTAGAAGATGGCCCAGTTTTACAGTTATCGCGAACAATTTCACTAAAAAATATTGATTATACTCAACATTTACTAGAACTATTTTCTCGAGGAGAATCAATAAAAGATATACTTTCTAATGAATTTGTCCAAAAAGAAGTTTCTAGAGTGAGAGATGAGAGAAAGAAAATACAGGATTATGTGTCAAAGAATACACGGATAATCAACAGGTTAGCAATATGTAGATTAGAAAATTCAGGTTTTCATTCAAATGGTTATCTAGTTACGGCATGGGCAGGAGATANGGCCGATGCTTGCTGTATTATCCATGGATTCGAAGATGGAGATGTTGATGATGCCAACAGGCCTGCATTATCTGCAAGTTTTTACGCTAATTCATTCTTACCTGGGGGGCAAAATCGATACGATTTATCCAAACTTGCAACTGCACTAGANGATACTGGTGGAGGCCATGTGAATGCTTGTGGTTGTAGAATACAACCGCCCGGTATCGAAGCAAATCTGGAGTTATGGTTAGAGATGTGGAATAATCGCAACCAAGTTTTGGCAATCTAAAGAACAGAAAAAATGTAAAGAAANCCTAAGAAGGCATGAATAATCGCAATTATTACAATGAAATCAGCAGCACGGCCATGTTTTAATTTCATATGAGTAAATTTTTTGCCACTAATTCGAGCATCCCTTGTTTGTTTACCCATTCTAGCTAATACCACCAGAAGNATGAATCCCAATGGCCCCATATATCCGTGAAGATTGGTTGGCCAGATTTCTGAAAAAACATCTCCATTACTTCGCCATCCTGCGATTGCTTTACCAATAAATGCAATCATTATAACAACGAAAGTAGCCCAAACCAATCTATTCCCCATTTTTTCATGATTTTCTAATGCTTCCTTTCTTTTTTCACCTTTCAGTACAGTATTCTTTTTTCGCCAAGAATACTGCCACCAAATCCAATAAATCAAGCCACAGGCTAATATTGGGTGGGCAAGAAGTGCTGAAGTTCGAACTAAATCCAAAAGACCACTATTAGGGTCCAAGTAGTAGTCATAAATTTATGTTGGCAGTTAACTAATTTTTTTTTCGTCGTTTATTTTTACTCTTTTTGCCGGTGGGTTGAAGTCCCATCGTCTACGCGTTGAAATTATCCGGGTGATTTTACTGCAAGAAGACCACATGGCAAAATGTTTGGAGGCCGCTTTCAAGGCGAATTTCCCCAAACCGCAGCGCCGTAGAATCGTTCTAAAAACTGCAGATTGGACCATGCTTGAGAAAAAATGGAGGTCTCTTGTATTTATCGCAATGGAAGAAATCACTCCGCCATCTGAAGATGACGATAAGCCATCATTTACCCGTCAACCTCGCGGTGCAAGACGAAGAAAAAGAGGAGGAGGGACTCAAAGTCCTATCGACTGGCTACCTTCGATTGAAGAGATATTGGACGATGAGTCTGAATCGAGTGCATTCCGCTTAGCAGTTTTACTAATCAATAAACAATTAAAAAAAGATGATTGGAAGGATGAGTATAAGGCAGTTGAGGAAAAACTTAGGGACGACTGTATTGAAAAAGGAGTCGATTCTGCTTGGCTAAAATTAGCTGATAAAACACTCTTGCTCAGCCAATTTCTTTCATTCCCTGTCAGTAAAAAGAAACGCAAAAAGAGTACTAAGAAAGTAAAACTAGATAATGCTAAGATTGACGTTTTCGATTCTGCAGAACTAATCAAATTACTAGATGAGATGAAGATATTTTGCGAGGATGCCGAGACTCAAGTTGCCTTACAGAAAGTGATCACACAACTTAAGTCGAAGAGGGACATTACTCCCGATAAACAACTATTACAACTCAAAGGTAATGCTTCATTAATTTCAGTTTTATTATCTTTGAATTCCGGAATAGATGCCTCTAAAGCAATCAAAGAACTATCTAAAGTCGATGAACAACTCGCTTCTGAGTATGAAGATTTACTCAACTTGATAAATGGAAAAATAAGCGACTGGAAATCAAATTCAGTTCTCGAGACAAATGATGGACTTTCCAAAGTAAGGAAATATTTGACTTGGACGATGGCTCCTCTAGAAGAAGTATCAAAACTATCATCTCAAGAATTAAATGAAGGAATAGAATTACTAAAACAAAACCAAGAGAATAATTCTAAAGTTGAAGAATTGACTTGGATTTATCTGTCTGCTCTAAATTCCGAAGGCTTCATGAATGAAGCTAAGGATTTGTTAATCGAACAAACTCTAGAACAAGGGGCGGAAATTAAACAATTAATGCCAGTAATTACTAGCATAAATTCTTCAGAAGTTATTGAGTGGCTAGAACACCAAATACCTAGATTAGATGAAGGAAGCCTTTCAGAGATTGTACTCACAGAAGGGATTGCTTATCCAACATTAAATTTAGCTTTGAAAAGATTGCAAGATATCGAAGGGGAAGCATGGGAACACGTTTCAGAAAAGGCCATAGAAGTTTATTCACAATGCTTGGAATTAGAGAGGTTATCGGAATTATTTTCCAAGAATCCAGTTTTAGTATTGGCTCACCCGTTTGAAGCGTTAATAGTTTATCACTTAATTGCAGCAAATGGAAATGAACAATTATTAGAATTTGCAAGAAATGCCAGATCAGAATGTTTAGCATCTATACACGGCACATCTACTCCTCATTACATATCTTTGACAAGTCATTCTTTACTATTAATGATGGAAGGTAGTAATGTAGATGAAGCCGGTTTTGCAATTTTAGATAAACGCGGATATCAAGCATTAAAGAATGCTAAGCATTCGCTTAAGGAAGGTGGAAATGGGGCCATATCTTTGACTAATTTAGAACATTTAGTTAACAGTGTCGAACAAAGTGAATTAAGTGAACTGGAATCAAGATTATTTTCAGTACTAATTTCAACATTGAGATTAAATTATGTTAGGTTATCATTGCAACATGGATTGAGAGATAAGGATAATGTTGAAATTTTAGAGAAGTTGATTGAAGGTAAAGAAACCCCTTCCAGAATTATTCATTCTCTTAGTCAGTTGATATTTGAACATGATATCGGTCTGCAACCATTGGTTTCATGGTATCAAGATCATGACCCGTTGTCTCCATGGCACACAGTCACTAGAGCAGCCGTTTATGCATCAGGTAATGAAGGAATTAACGCTGCTAGAGACTATAGACGTGCCGCAGAACACAAAGATTTTGATTTTGAACATTCAATGATTTTGTATAGAAAAGCGCTAATTCATCTAGCACACGCAAGCCAGTGGAGTGAAGCAGTAAGTCTTCTAGATCAGCAGCCGGCATTAAAGACAGCAATCACCAAACGTTTCCAACTATACCTAAGAGTTTCTTTTATAGCCAGTGAAAAGCAAACAGATAAGGCAACTCAAATGGTAAAGGACTTTGCAAGAAGAACAAAAACAATTCAAGAAGAGGATGAAAACGGTGAACTTCAAGAAAAAGAAAGAGTATATTTTGCAGAAGACGAATTAGACACACTGCGCAGTTATCCATTCGAGCACCGTAGGACATTACCAAGTGATCCGTTTTTAGGTAGAGTAACTGCGGCAATTAATACAGTTCACAAGAGTAGGAGAAGAAATAGAAAATCATATGATGCTCAATTTATGACTTTGATGCAGCAAACCGCACCTTCAAGTATGGAAGTGTATGATTTAGCAAAAAATATGGCTGAAAACAATCCAGTAGAAGGGATGATGTTCTTTGAAAGAGCACTTAATTCGGGGAAATTCTCTATTAGTGACTCAAAGAGATTAGCAGAATCAGAAATGAGTTTATTTTCTAAATATAGAAATCAGATACCAAATGCAAGTAGAAGATATTTGAAGAATTTATCACTCCCACCATTAGTGATTGTAGATACTAATATCCTAATCGACGCACTAGTCGGGAAGATTTCGAGTCAATTAGAATTGGCTAGCGAAACTAGTTTGGATTTATCTGAACAAAATTCTTTCCACAAAGTATTATCCAGTAGGGCTAAAGATGGTAAAATAAGTCTGTGGCTGCCTCAAATTGTTATACAAGAATTGAGAGAAATCGGAAATGGGGCATCAAAATTACGTGCAAAATTTTCTAACTCATTAGTTAAGCCAAAAATACTTGATGATATTATGGAAAAAGAAAATATTTCAAAGTTGATTGATGAAGTAATATCCGACTTTAATGTCTGGAGGCCATTAGATATACATTTAGAAAAGGATTCTGATAGCCCTGAAAATGAGGTTGTAATTAAGCAATTCCTACAAGATTATTATGAAATCTATGATGAATTATCTGCTATGAAAAGGGAATATGGCGGAAAGCAAAAAAGAACTAAAATTGGTGGAAAAGGAGTTTATCCAGAAGCAGCAGATAGGAAAATTATGAAAGTTGCTATACATATTGCTAAACAGTGTTTAGAAGGTTTAGGCGCTGTTATTATTGCTACCAGAGATGGTGATTTTACTTTGACCGCAAGGGCATTTGAAGAGAGATTTGGCTTTGGTGTGATCAAAAATAGTAGAATGCTAAATGCTTGGATTGAGACTTAGTCCCAGTTTAGAACATTATTTGATGTTAATCAATTACTCACATGTGTGAGATCATTGCATCTCCAAATTCACTACACGATAGAAGTGATGCATCACTCATCAATCTTTCAAAATCATAAGTCACAGTCTTAGAAGAGATTGCCTTCTCCATTCCTTTCACAATCAAATCTGCAGCATCATTCCAACCCATATGTCTAAGCATCATTTCAGCACTTAAAATTAGACTACCTGGATTGACCTTATCTTGGCCTGTATATTTCGGCGCAGTACCGTGTGTGGCTTCAAAGATTGCAATTCCAGAATCATAGTTAATATTGGCACCAGGCGCAATTCCTATTCCCCCAACTTGAGCAGCCAAAGCATCAGAGATATAATCGCCATTAAGGTTCATTGTTGCTAGAACTGAATATTCAGCTGGCCTAGTAATTATTTGTTGTAGCATTGCATCTGCAATTACGTCTTTGATAAGGATTTTATTTCCTGTTACTGGGTTTTTCATTGTGCACCATGGGCCTCCGTCTAGTTCTTCAGCACCAAATTCCTCTTTGGCTAATTGGTACCCCCAATCTCTAAATCCACCTTCTGTGAATTTCATAATATTACCTTTGTGAACTAGAGTAACTGAGTCTTTATCATTATCAATAGCATACTTCAAAGCAGCCCTAACTATTCTTGATGTCCCTTCTTGAGAAATTGGTTTTATTCCAATTCCCGATGTGTCAGGGAACCTAATTTTATCGACTCCCATTTCATCTTGGAGAAATTGAATTACTTTGGCAACTTCAGCTGAACCAGCTTCCCATTCGATTCCAGCATAAACGTCTTCGCTGTTTTCTCTAAAAATAATCATGTCAACATCATTAGGGGCTTTCACAGGAGAAGGAGTTCCTTCATACCATCGCACTGGACGAACACAAGCGAAAAGATCTAATTTCTGTCTAAGTGCTACATTTAGTGAACGTATTCCTCCACCAACTGGTGTTGTTAGAGGGCCCTTAATCGATACAAGTCCATCTCTCATTGCATTCAGAGTTTCTTCAGGTAACCATTCACCAGTTGAGTTGAATGCTTTTTCTCCAGCTAGAACCTCATTCCAATGAATTTTCTTTTCGTCTTGATATGCGATTTTTACTGCAGAATCAACGACTTTAATCATTACAGGGGTAATGTCAATCCCAATACCGTCACCTTCAATATAATGAATTATAGGATTATTTGGGATATTTAACACGCCATTTTCCATTGTAATTCCGCTTCCACTCATGTCGACCAATCTAGCCGACAGGCACTCCCTTCAATAATCAACCGCCCTTAGGAATGGCATGTACGGAAGAGTTGATTGGCTTGGAGAGCATTTAGTAGAGTGCAGTAATGCGAATGGACAAAAGATTACCATTGATTGGGAAGATGGACCTTCGCCAGTCCAAATAACATTGCAAATGATAGGTGCTTGCTCATTGGTCGATGTAGTTGAAGGTCTTAAGCAAAGAGATTTTGACAAAGTTTGGATTGAAATGGAAAGTGAGAGAGCTGAGAATGCACCTAGAGTTTTCACATCAATAAATATGGTTTACAATGTTAGGGGAGAGGTTCCACTAAAATTAGTCGAAAGAATTGTTGCCAAAAGTCATGAGAAATATTGTACAATTTCTAACATGATAAAACATACAGCAGAAATCACATCAAGCGTTATAGTTCATCCCAAGTCTAGTTGATGAAAGTGCGTTCATTGCTTGCAATAGAAGATCTCTCAATACATTGTATAACGGAATCCACACAGTAGGGATAGATTCAGGTGCATTGTGTATTTTAGCACCTTGATTTGTTGAACTAACAGTGGCAAAGGGTCTAACAGGACCAGAACCGATCATGTCAACAATTAGTGAAAGGTGGTATGCATCTCTATCTCTGATGACTTTAGCAGATGCGATATTTGCTTTCGCATCGCCTGGTAAGTCATTAAGCCAATCTTCGCCTCTTTGTTCACGTTGTAGAAGTTCTTTTTTGACAAGTACTTCCAATAGTTCAGCAATTGTTTCTTCAGAAATATTTTGTTTGGTCTCAACAACCTTTGGAATTTGTTCTTGAACTACTTCATTTGTTTCAAACTTAAACTCATCAATTTCATCTAATGATGACAGTTCATCATCTTCCATGAAAGCAGCAAGAGGGTCGCTAGAAACAGTAGTATTAGCTGTCGGTGTAGCAGCTTGTCTCGTAGTATGATTAATTACTCCAAGTTCAGCAAACATGTCTACTTCATCATCATCATTCTCTACTATTTGTGGTGCATCAAAAAAATTCATACCGACCAATCCGATTACAAGTCGCGTTTCATTATACTTGAATGCATGTTCTAACCTTTCGCGTGTTGCATCGTCAAAATTATGGTAAATTAAGGGTGGGTAAGACTCAAAGAGGAGCCAATTATGGCAGTGTTGAAGGACATGCAAGCAATGTTGAAACGAACATTTTTCTTGCTAATAATTTTCTGTCTTGTAGTGATTATTCCGCCAAGTGATAGTTTCCCCAATGGAGTAGGTAAAGAGGGCAGTAGTGGTTGTTTATGCCATGGAGGCAACTCAGATTTAACATACTTAGAAATCGAGGGATTACCAGAGAAATTCGAATCAAGTACATCGTATAATTTAACTTTAAATATATTTAGTGAAATTGAAATAGCCTCTGAAAATTCCTCTAAGGGAGGTTTTAGAATTAATATTTCACATGGAGTCATATCTTTTGAAAATGAGAGTTATGGTTCTTTCGTGGAAGATTCATGGACTCATACAGAAGAAGGGAATAAGTTTAGATCATGGAATTTTACTTGGATTTCTCCCGAAGATAATTCCTCTTCTGTAGAATTTAAAATATTTGGAAATGCAGTAAACGGAAACGGAGATCCATACGGTGACTCATGGAATTATCTAGATTTTAAACTTGGAGGAGTAGAATATTTTGATGATTTATCTGTCACAGTAAAGGACTATCAAATTCAAACCTATGAGGCTATTATTTTAGCAACAGTATTCATTGGATTACTCTACGCTGCCTTCAAGGCGATAAAGTAATCAGTTGACAAATTCAATACTCTTATTTCTTAGAGCTCTTAACTGCCTATTCTCGCTTGAACCATGTATTTGTTCACTTTTGACACCAGTTAATACTAGCATAACTCTAATCTCATCACCTAATGATTCATCAACAGCGGCTCCCCAAATAATTTTAGCGTGTGGTGAAACCTGTTCCTGAATAATTTGTGCACATTTTTCTGCCTCACCCAGAGTTAAACTAGAGCCACCTACAACATTTATCAAAGCTCCTCGAGCATCAGTAGTATCTAACTCTAATAATGGAGAATGTAAAGCTTCTAAAGTTGCCTCTTCTGCACGATTTGCACTCTTAGAGGCGCCCAAACCAATCATTGCAACTCCGCTACCTGATTTTATCACAGCCTTCAAATCTTCAAAGTCGAGATTAACCATTCCATCAGTGGTTAATAATTCGGTAACACCAGTTATGGAGCGAACAAGTAATTCATCTCCTACTCTAAAGGCACTTGCGATTGGCAAATCTTTGACTCCGTCTATCTCAAGTAATCTTTCATTTGGAATTACTAATATGGTATCACAATGCTCACGTAGTCTTTCAAGGCCCCATTCGGCATTTTGTTTTCTTAGTGATCCTTCGGATTTGAATGGGTAAGTCACTACAGCGATTGTCATTGCTCCTTGCTGTTTTGCTAATCTTGCAATATGACCAGCTGCGCCAGTACCTGAGCCTCCGCCCATACCTGCAGTTATAATCGCTAATTGAGTATCATTGGTAATTCTTCTAAGTACCATTTCAGATTCTAATGCTGCGGCTTCACCTTTTGTAGGGTCTCCACCAGCACCTCTCCCTCTAGCGGTTCTACCAATCAATACTTTTTCTTCAATTGGCGACATCAATAATGCTTGGGCATCGGTATTTATTGCGTACCCCGTCACATAGCTATTTTCAAACAAACCCTCTTCATATAGTCTGTTTATTGCATTACATCCAGCTCCTCCAGCCCCATATACGCGAATTCTAGGTTGTAGAGATTCAAGTAAAGCGCGTAACTCTTCTTCACTTCCTTGTCCAGGAGGTAATTCATTTGGAGAGATCTTAGTTTGTTCCTCTTCGCTCAGTTCAAGAACACGTTCGATTAGATGACGCATACAGGTTAACCTGCACGAAGCATCTTTGAATATGCCGACTGTTTTTACCTATTACAGGGCGATTTCGAAGGTTTGATTAAAAATCCAGATTAATCTTTGAGTCCTTCTTGTGTGACATTGTAAACGCACTCGCCATCAGGCAAATTAGGTGAATCAACTAATCTTGCGATTCTTCTTCCACCTTTGGCTTTGCGTAGATATAATCTGAAGGTACTTGCGTGAGCTAATACGTGACCGCCGATTGGTTTTGTTGGATCTCCCCACATAGCATCAGGCTTTGAATGAACTTGATTAGTAACTAAAACTAGAGCATTGTTGATATCAGCTAACTGTTTTAATTCCTTTAGGTGCTTGTTTAGTTTTTGTTGTCTGTTTGCAAGCATTCCACGCCCGATAAACTCTGCACGGAAATGGCTGGTTAACGAATCTACAATTATCATTTTAACATCAAGACCTTTACTCATTCTTTTTATCTCATCCACCAATAGCATTTGGTGAGCAGAGTTGTAAGCTCTCGCAACATGTATTCTCGAAAGTACTTGGTCAGGATCAAGATTCAAACCACGTGCCATTTGAGTAATTCTCTCGGGCCTGAAAGTATCTTCTGTGTCAATATAAAATACGTCACCATCTAATCCACCTTCTTCGATAGGCAATGTACAATTAACAGCCAATTGATGGCCAATTTGAGTTTTTCCACTACCAAAAGCACCGTATACTTCAACTAATGCTTGAGTTTCAAACCCTCCACCCAATAAATCATCTATTGATTGAACTTTAGAGGACAACTTCTTGACTTCTCTTCTTCTTTCAAGTAAAGCACCACCTGAAACGAATCCACCAATATTTGCCATTTTCTTAGAGGCCGCAATAATTTTACTCGCAACTGCTTCACCGATTTCTGCTTGGTCAGCAAGATCTGCTGGAGACATAACGGCTAGAGCCAATAGTTCATCAAAACCAGCTTCTCGTAGTTTTTCAGCAGTCGCTGGCCCAACACCAGGTAAGTCTTCGATTCCGACCTCTGGCCCCTCTTCTTCCTCTGGCATCATTACCACCGTCTCCTCTTGAGGGTCTTGATTCTTTTCAACTTCTATCTTCACTTTTTTCTTGGTTTTACCTGCCATTTCTCATCACTTCAATTAGTGCTGGTAGGGCTAGAGTATATCAATAAACCAAGCAGACCTATATTGAAAAAGTCCGAATTTTATTAGATTATCAAAAATAAAAAGTGCCACTGAGAGGTTATTTTCACTTTAACTTCAGATTTAGTTAAACTAAAAGTGAAATCATTCTTCTGGAGCTTGTCCAGTTGGCATTGGATTTGGAGAGCTTTCATCTGCATTATATTTTATCGAAACGTTGTGGTTAATGTTTACTTGTTCATTGTTATGGTTTAGTTCAACATCTAGTTTCCAAGTTTCTGGAGATGGCCCAATTTCATTATGTAGCCAAGAGGCATCTTGGCCATCGCCAAGTTGTTCAGGAGATGATTCCTTAGTCACATTACTACTTGATAATTTCCAAGTTACTGTTACAGGCTCTCCACCTCCGCCAAACGGTGTTCCCAAATTTTCTGGATTTTCAACATTCGAGTCAATTTCAATTTGACTTGGAGAGTTACATTCGCAATCAGGAGTAGTATCGATATTCATTGTGTTTGGATTAGTTGTTTGACTTTGACTCCATTGAATAGTTTTATCAATTCTAATTGTCAGAGTGATTTGCTCATCATTTCCAGCATCATCTATTGCACCTAAAGTTGCAGTAAACAAACCATGAGTCACATAATTGTAGGTTATCTCTCCAGTTTCATTAGCATCGACTTCAGTCCTTGTACTTCCATCTCCGGATTCAAAATAGAAAGTAGTGATTTCGCCAGCGCCTGATTTTGTAAAGGCATAGTTGAATGTTAATTCGACACCAGAAAAGGATACTTGATTACCATTCTGAATATTCTCTTGGATAGTTCCAAAAGTTGTATCATAATAGATTATCAAATCGATATCACTTTTTTCCTCAGCATCATCATCGCCTCCAAGACAACCAGATAGGCTAGCGGAAAACATGACCAAGGTCATCATCAAGACAATCATATACTGCCGCATGGAGTAGTGTAGGAGACCATTATTGATAAGTAAATTCATTTTTACACAAGATTATTCGCTTTTTTTAGGATTTTTTCTGATATTCAAGTCAAAAAACAATCGGTGCATTGAAAATGGGGAAGGTCAGCCGATGAGATAACGAGGTGGGGTAGTCTGGATATCCCGTCGGGCTCATAACCCGGAGATCGATGGTTCAAATCCTTCCCTCGTTACCAATCTAGCTGTACTCATAGTAGTCATGTTTAGGCTTTA
>PADF01000013.1 GCA_002702945.1 Methanobacteriota archaeon | reverse complement strand
AAAGTTTAGTTCAAGGAGAGCAATTACTTCTTAGATGGGATGTTGAAGACGATGAAATTATTCCTGAAGAAGCAATATCTGCAATTTACGAACAGGCAGTGCTACAATTGGATGACTCATTTAGCGTCATACTCTCGGATTATGGTCAAGGAGTAGTAAATGATGAAGGTGTTGAAAAGATCATTGAATCAGCAAAATCAAAAAGTATCCCGATAATTGCCGATCCTAAGCTAACTGGATTACATAGAACTCATGGTGTTGATTGGATTGTATTTCAATCACGTGGTTTTGAGTTAATGAAAAGAAGAATAGGTGAAAACTCTAGCGACCTAGCAGCGAAGAAACTTATTGATACTCACAACTGGAAGCATCTCGTTGTTTTATCTGGTGAAGGTGGTGTAATGATATATTCAGATGGCGAACCTACTGTTCATGCGCCGTGTACACTTCCTGAATTAAGGCAAATGATTGGTTTGATAGACGCTGCAGTAGTAGCCATTGCAATATCCATATCTAATAATTTAGATGTAAAAAATACTGCAATCCTGACCAATGCTGCATGTGAATGTATCTTAGGTGCTGAAAAAACTGATTCATTCGTACTAAGTCGAGAAGATTTAGTAAACAGAATAGGTGAAATCGCATGGAACTTACAGGTTTCAAAGCGTTAGGTGAGAATAATGAGCGCATGGACGCGTCCAACTACTGCAGATATTGGTCTGAGGGTTTTCTCTCCAAATCTTAACCAGTTATTTCAAGAAACTACCACTGGAATGCAGAATATACTACTCTCTGATAAATCTAAATCAGTTATCAATGCTAACTTGCGACATAGTTCTCAATGGAATGTTTATGTTGAAAAACACATTGATAGGCACTATGAAATGTTGTTAGTTAAGTGGTTGGAAGAGGTATTATATCGGGCAGAAATATTTGATGAGTTTCTTACTGAGGTACAAATTTTACTAACTGAAGATAATGATTACTATTATTGTAATGCCCAAGTTGATTGGATTAATGTTTCTTTGATTGAACGGGAAATAGAAATTAAGGCTGTTACTACACATGAATTAAAAGTAGAGGAAGTAAAAAATAATATCGAAATAATAAGTATGTGGGAAGAAGTTCCGAATTTTATCGGCCCTGGATGGTATTGTGATATCGTATTCGACATCTAGTTTTCAATTTCCTCATTGCGTAATTTTATACCTAACCAAAAACCGATTGTATTTACTATTAAATCGGATACTTTGTTTGCTGTTTCTTCTACAGCGAATTCATATGGTAGGTATAATTCTAAAATTTCCCATCCAATTGATAATGCCAAAAAGATATACCAATTTGTAAAAATATACCTCGAGATCCCAAACCACATCAACAAATGTCCTAATGAATACAGATTAAGAATAGACATAATATCACAGAAGTGGGAGTTCCAAGGATGGACGCTCGTATCCCTAAGCCAAATCCATGCACTTTCTCCATCCCGCTTCCCCACAGCACTCATGGCCCCGAGTAGGGCTGCTCCGTTCCCGGCCTGACCTGATTCCCCAGTTATTCATTTCCCGTCTCCCTCCGGATACGGTTCATGACACCCGAGTCATGTGGGGGCGAGACATCTACGTCCGCACACAGGAACCTAGGGGCCGCTTTCGCCGCTCCAAGGAGTTCAGTCCACCATAAAGACGATTTGTGATACAGGGTACGCCTAGCTCCCCACCTATCCCATGCTCCGGTTGACGCAGTTATATTTGAACAGAACGGTTAGATAAATTATAGAAAATCACTCTTCATATTTCGATGGACATGAAGTTTTNATCAAATCCGCATCTAAATAGTATTCTCCATTCGAATATTTTAGAACGCCTTGTGCATAAACTGTACGATTATCATCGAGACCATTAGAAACGGAAGCATCTAAGTATTCTACAATTATATTATGGCTATTACCGTGGAGAATAAATCTCATAGTAGNGTTGTCGATGCTACCATCTAATACCTCNCCACGTAATGATATCTCTTTATCGACGTATNNCTCGGGAGAGTCCATAACTTCATCAACCGTACGGGTAGGTTCAGGTGCTTCTAGTAAGATAACTCCAANTAGACCGATNGTAATAACAGCCCCGACCAACAGTAATCTTGTNCGTCTGGAAAACATATTATTCACTACCTATTTTNTGNGAAAGTCCAACTGCTTCTGAAATATTAGAGAGCCCATGTTGCTTAAGCTTCTTGGACAAACCGTTAACTACAGACTTTGTCAATCCTGCTCCTTCAAAAACAAATCCACTATATGCTTGAATCAATGATGCTCCAGCCGTGATCTTTTCCCANGCATCCTCNGAATTCATAATTCCACCAACNCCTATAATGGGCCATTTACCTTCAGTTAGGGAATAAATTCTCTTGATAAAATCTGTAGATTTATCAGCCAGAGGTTTACCACTCATTCCCCCTTTTTGCTCAAAAACTAGTTGTTCGGAATTTGAAACTGGTTTTGGGCGAGATGTGGTCGTATTTGTTGCAACAATACCATCACAATTACAAGACATGGCAGTAGTTACTACCATTTCTAATTGCTGATCATTTAATTCAGGNGCAATTTTAACTAAAATAGGCTTGATTGAAGAATTATTCTTAGATGCTAATTTTGCATTGATTTCTTGACACGAATTAATTATTTTAGCAAGTGATTCATCATTTTGCAATTCTCTAAGATTAGGAGTATTAGGAGATGATACATTAATGACAAATACATCACCATAGGCCCATAACCTTTCAAATGTAGTCGAATAATCAATATGAGATTCGTCTAATGGAGTAGACTTTGACTTACCTAAATTAATCCATAATGGTACACCCGGCTTACCATGCTTCTCGAAGTGTTTTTTCAGTGTAGAAGACATTTTTTGAGACCCAGGGTTATTGAAACCCATTCTATTAACNAGTGATTTTGATGAGGAAGAGCGGAACATTCTAGGCTTTGGATTACCGTCTTGTTCTAGTTGAGTAATCCCGCCTATTTCTATAAACCCTAAACCTATAGTTTCCCATCCAATTAATGCTTCGGCTTTCTTGTCCATACCAGCCGCAAGGCCGAATGGGTGAGAATAATCTTGATTAAATAAATTAACACTCAGCCTCTTTTTAGGCTTATATAAAACTCTTAATGGTAATCTAGTCACTGGATTAGAACACATGAATCTTAATAATTTAAGAGTTCTTAAATGTACTTTTTCAGAATCCTGCAACGCCAAAAATGGCCTTGCAAAGAGCCTGTACACTAGTCCCATATTTGACTCACAACGACGGTATGCTTCAAGACTTGCCCCTAAGTGGCTATGACATGCGCATGGATAACGACCTTTGGCCTGTTGTTCGTGAATCAGCGCGCAGAATTCTTAGGTTAGAGAATATCTTATTTAAAATTCCAGAAAACTTTTCCGAGGATTTTAAAAATTTATGTGATCAAATTTCTGAAAATATTCCTTCACGATTAGTTTTTCCCGATATAGAAATAATGGATGCCAATAATGTAGAAATTTATCATAGAGATCAGGAAGGAGTAGATTATCAAAAGATAATCGAAATAGGAGATCTAGAACCAAATACTGATGTCTGTTGGATTGAATGTGACATTGTACAAGGATGGAATTGGCTACTAGAATCGTGTTCAGAATTACTTAATGCAGGTTATCCAGGTTGTGTTGGATGTGGCGGTCCAAATTCAGAACGAAGATGGGATGAAGAATTNTTTAGNAAAAATCGNAAGTCGTATGANAAAATAAATCAATAAAAAAANTGACTTTTTCTCTACAGATACTAAAGTATCTGCTAGATTTAACTTAAGTGAGAGGGTTCAAGTATTGTAGACTGGCGGATGGAAGACATGGCAATAGTTGTAATCGCTGAGAAACCAAGTGTTGCAAATGACATCGCCGGTGTTCTAGGCATTACCAAAAAAATGGACACTCACTGGGAGAGTGAAGAAATAAAAATCACATGGGCAGTAGGTCATTTATTACAACTGAAGTACATGGATGATTATGANCCAGAATTTAAAGATTGGAGAAAAACTGTNACAAGATTGCCCTTTATTCCAGAAGATTTCCAATATAAGCCAATAGGTGGAAGAAACAAGAAACAATTACAAGCGATTGTCAAACTAATCAAAGACAAATCTACAGTGGAAATTGTAAACGCATGTGATGCTGCAAGGGAAGGTGAACTTATATTTCGAACTATAGTTGGACATAGTAAATCTAAGGTTCAAACATCAAGAATGTGGTTACAATCAATGACTAAAGACTCAATTCAAAGTGCATGGGATGAAAGACAACCTGGCGATAATTATTCATCACTGATGGATGCAGCCTATTCTCGTTCAGAATCAGACTGGGTTATTGGAATGAACGGTTCTAGAATTGCTAATTCNTTTTTNCCTAAAAAACGAAATGAAAAATCTGCAATTTCGCTCGGNAGAGTGCAAACTGCTACACTTGCAATGATCGTTGACCATGAAATTACGATATTATCCCACATTCCCGTTCCGTATTGGCAACTAAATGCTGATTTCACCTCAGGCGACTGTAAGTGGAATGCCCGATGGGAAAGAAGCGGACATAAAGATGATGAAGACAGGCCAGAGTACAAGTCTCATAGGATTATAGAGCAAGAAGAATATGAAAGACTCAAAAAATTATTAGAAACTAATAATGAAGCAGTAGTAGTACAAAATAATCGTGAACATAAAGAAAAAAATCCGCTTAATTTTGANTTAACTAGCCTACAACGTTCAGCTAACAATCTATGGTCTTGGTCCGCAAAACGTACACTTAGGGCTGCNCAAGATCTCTATGATAGGTTCAAATTAACAACTTATCCTAGAACAGATTCAAAATTTCTTCCAGAAAATATGAAAGAGGAAATTAACAAAATAATTCGACAACTAGGGGCACAAGAGAAATATACTAAATTTAGTAAAAATTTAACTGATAATGGATTAAAACATGTTAATCGTAATTTCAATGATAAGAAGGTTAGTGATCACTTTGCCATCATACCNACTGGTAAAATTCCTGACATGGAAATGAGTGATGACCATAAGAAGTTATACGATTTAATTGTCAGAAACTTCATCTCTTCATGGTATCCAGAGGCAGTATGGAATGTCGAAAAGCGTATTGCAACAATNGAAAATGAATCTTTNCACAAGGAAGTAAGAACAATAAAAACTCCTGGTTGGCGCGAAGTTCAACCTAAAAAATCNGATGCCCCTGAAGGTTGGGGTGAATTGAAATCTTCACCCTGCCAAGGTATTATGGCATCCCACGAATTTAAAGAGGAAAAATCAAANCCTAAAGGAAGATTGAAAGAAGCAGGACTTCTTCGNTTAATGGAACATGCTGGAAGAAAATTAGATGATGATGAAATGGTAGAGGCAATGAAAGATAAAGGCTTAGGAACACCTGCCACACGAGCAGAAACTATTGAGAAGTTGATTGACCGTGATTACATTAGACGTGCTAAAGCTGGAACAATTTCAGCCACTGCGCATGGAATAAGAATCATCGATATTTTGAGAAGAATTCCTGTTGAGTGGATAACTTCNGCTGAACTGACTGGAGAAATGGAAGCATCATTGATAGATGTCCAAAAAGGTAAAACNAGTAAGAAAGATTTTATGAATACAATCATAGAAAAAACAACATCNTTAGTTGAAAAAATACGTGATCATGATAGAGCNACTCTATANCAGAATGAGGCATCAATTGGCCCATGNCCAAAATGTAGTGGCGAAGTCAATGAAACAGTTCTATCATATATCTGCTCAGAGAACAAAGGAAAGGGAGAAGGTTGTTCATTNGTATTCTGGAAAGATACTAGTGGCCGATGGTTTGANAGAAATACGGCAAAAAGGCTTCTAGAACAAAAAGAGATTGAAGAATTGCATGGCTTCTTTGGAAGAAATGGAGAGGGTTATAACAATTCAGTAACGCTTTCCAATGAAGGAAAAGTTGAATCGAAGAATGGTGGAGAAGCTAAATCTAGTAGCGATGATGAAAAATTATGTTCTTGTCCAGTTTGTAGCCATGGTTCAATAAGAATTAATNCTACAATGTATGCATGTGATGACGAAGATTGTACTTTTAGAGGTTTATCNCACGACATGTGTAAAAGACCTATTTCNAAGGATGAAGCAAAAGATATTTTTACAGATGGTAAATCAAAGTTACTCGATGATTTTATTTCACGTAAAGGAAGACCATTCAAGGCATTCTTAGTATTAGATAATAACCGAGTGAAGTTTGAATTCCCACCTAGAGAGGCATCAGCAGATGCTAAAAAATTCAAGGTTTCACCAGGAATAGTCGCTATTTGTCCAAAGACTAAGGTGGAAATTATTGAAACCGAAACCTTCTACCAACCAGCAACTGTTGGTACAGATTGTTTAATTCAAATCGCTCGCGAAATATCAAAGCGAGAAATAACNAGAGAAGAGGCAAAACAACTTATTGAAAAGGGAGAAATCGGCCCATTTGATGACTTTGTAGCCAAAAAATCAGGAAATAATTTTTCAGCAGTCCTTTACCTTAAGAAAAATCAATCAGTGGGATATAGGTTCGCCAAAAAATAGACTCGAAAAACGATAATTTTCTCTACAATTAAGGAGAAGGTTGATGTTCAAGTGATATTAGTTGCAAATATGGGACAACAGCATTGGGATGTTGTAATTGTCGGCGCCGGCCCAGCTGGNGGACGTGTTGCAACCCATTTTGCTAATCGTGGACACAGTGTTTTGATCCTTGAAGAGCATGAAGAAATCGGTAGACCATTTCAATGTGCAGGTTTAGTAACACCCAATGCAATGAAAGAAGTCGGACTTTTTCATTCTATACTAGAAGAAGTTGATGGAGCGCTTATTCATGGTCCAAGTGGTACTTTGGTACCAGTAGGCTCGGAAGGTAAAATCAGGACTTATGTTGTTTGTAGAAAAATATTCGATCAAGGTGTTGTTAAACAATCATTAGAGGCAGGCGCTGATATTTGGCTTAACTCTAAGCCCAATGATGCAGAAGTTTTTGATGATCATGTAAAATTAGAGATAAGTAGGAACGGTGAATCAATTAATATTACTGCATCTCTTTTGATCGGATGTGATGGAGCCCATAGTTGGACTCGAAGGCATTTCAAGATGGGTAAACCAAAAGAATTGATGATAGGATTCCAAGCAGAAGTAGTGGGATATGAAGGTAGAGATAGATGGCTTGAAATGTTTAGTGGTTCAGAAATAGCTCCTGGATTTTTTGCTTGGGTAATACCTTCTGGCAATGGCTCACATAGAATTGGACTTTGGTCAACCGCTAAAAGATTAGAAGGTCGAAGCATTGAACAATGCTATGATAATTTAATTATGCACCCACTTTGGAAAGACCGTTTCAGTAACATTTCGGAAACCGCTAGATATTGTGGGCCTGTTCCTAGCGGCATGGTAAGGACTCCATACAAAGACAGAGTAATCCTTATTGGTGATGCTGCTGGTATGGCAAAGCCAACAACTGGTGGAGGAATAGGGCCAGCATTTGAACAAATTTCTGGCATCATTGAAAAATTATCTGCGGCAGTGANTAATAACAAATTGGATAAAAAAACACTCCATAATATCTGTAATAGACACTTTTCTAAAATGCATAAAGATCAGAACAGAGCAAGAGCATTGCGTAATCTTTTGGTTAGTGACTGCTCTGATAAAGTATTGGATAAGCACTTCAATTCATTTGCCAAGCCAGAGGTTGTCAAACTGATAAATGAAGTCGGAGACATTGAAAAGCCTGTACCTTTGGGAATGGCTTTACTGAAAAAAGTGCCTGCATTTAGAAAATTAGCACTTAAAGCAGGTGCTAAATTAATATTNACATAGGTGATTTAATGCCTAAANTAGTAGTGGAAGAAAGAATTAGGTACCCACCATTTGAATCTTATAGATTTAAGCCAAAACTTCTACCTATTGCAACTAAAACTGATATTATAGCTGAGGATATTGAAGCTTCAGAAGTTGATGAATACCTTGTAAAAAGAAATCCACCATTCACAGTTGGTAGTGAAGATTCATGGATTGTTGAAAAGAGATATTTATTTGATGGTGAAATAGTAGATACCGATAAGGGATATAAAAAAAATATATCGCAGCCNGTTACAACAGATTCAATTATCGATAAACAGAGAACNGGATGGTATCTAACACCAAATCCTGTCCATGCTGCAATACGTAAATTCCTTAACTTTGCTGTTATTGTANTACTAATTGCTCTTGCATACCTATTTCTTGAACCCCTACTCGACATTATTGGCCTTGGTGGTTTTGGAACTGGAAGAGTAAGATTTGGATTGTTAGATTACCCGCTTTTGGCTGTTTTTGTGANGCCATTATTATTTGCCCCTATTGCCCTAAGAGTAATAGCAAATTTCTCGGACCTAATTAATCAAAGAAGATTTTTAATGAATTCACCTACCAGTCCAAAAATTTCATTAAAATCCGANTCAAGTTCTAATGAAGAACTAAAGGTAAAAATTGAATTTGATAAGATAGATGAATCATGGGGCGACATAANTGTTCTTTGGCGTGTTGGGATTTTACCACCTAGTCGAGAATCCTTGATGACAAGTTTTGGTAAAACAACTAATCAACAACCACCACCAGGTTTAACGACAGAATTACCACACCACTGGGAAGTAAATTTAGACGATGGTACCGGGGGTGGTGAAGATTCACCAATGGAGTCTAATGATGTAAAAGGTGGACTTTTCATCAGACCAATGCGAATAATGAAGCAGTCAGAGACTGTCAAATATGAAGATAAAGAATTAATTTTGAAACCTCCACTTGGTCAATGGCCAGGAACTATTTATTCCCCTTTAATCCGAGTTCACTGGGAATTGGTTATTGTTATTGAGAGAAAAATTGGTCGTTCANTTATGTGGGTTGAACCTTTGAATATTTTACATCAAAACAAGAGTAGCACAGTGATTGCAGATGTAAATTCAGGTAGAACAGAAACTAATCATCCATCAATATATTGATTTGTCTAATTGTCATGGATTCGCCATGGAGAGAACTAAATTTAGTGCAATCTTATTAATTCTCATAATGTTTCTAGCAGGTTGTACTTCACCTAGTTCGGATGAATCGGATGACGATAAAATATCTAAGCCGACACTTATTTTGAATGCTGAAATTATTGATTCGTCAGAATCAAGTATCGTTGAAGAGATTGTTGAATTATCAGTTTTAGTTAATTCTAATATCGAAGATTCTTGGATCGGATTACCACAAATAACTGACCCAAATGGAGAGATAGTAGTAGATTTTAGTTGGTCAAGATATATTGACACGGGGAAATTAACATTCAGCCCGATGATAATTGGTGAATATATCATTGAAATTCAATTTCAAGCAGGGGATATAGAACAAAACTATATTGTAGAGAGTGGAAATTTAACTCATACATTAACTGTAAATCCCCCTACTGAATATGCTCCGATTATAATAATCCCTTCTGGACTGATAGTGGAAAATCCTGAAATCATTATTTTTGAAGGCTCAATCGAACATACAAGTCTTGAAACTTGTATTATGAGCTTCTCTTATCTTAATTATCAGCAAAGTCCAATTTCTGTTAGTGCTGATGGTTCATGGAGTTTCGCAATAATTGAGGCAAATACAGAATATTCAAATGTATTTTTATTCGCTAATTGTGGNATGTGGGAGT
Source organism: Methanobacteriota archaeon (assembly GCA_002702945.1). Next base: position 34,971 of record PADF01000013.1, on the reverse strand, counting down.
CTATTTCAACTTACAAGAATNTCACTCTTATTTTTATTACTACTGAAATTGATTCTGACGAAGACGGAATTGTCGATGAATTAGATGATTGTAATGGAGGTGAAGAGACATCTTGGAACTCAAATGAGAACACGGACTATGACTCTGATGGATGCCGTGATATAACTGAAGATTTGGATGATGATAATGATGGTATTCCGGATTATCAAGATGGTTGCTTTTCTACATTGGGTTGGGAAAGTGATTTTCTTTCCGATTATGATTCTGATGGCTGTCATGACTTAGATGAAGACTTAGATGACGANGATGATACAGTACTAGATTCAATGGATTCTTGCCCGATGGGTGAACTTAACTGGATATCTTATGCCAATATCGACTGGGACGGCGATGGTTGTAATGATTTTAGTGAGGATGATAACGATGATGAAGATGACTATCTTGACTTAGATGATGACTGTGCACGTGGAGTTAAGTATTGGACTTCAAACAACACTACAGACTTTGATAACGATGGATGTTACGATATATANGAGGATGATGATGATGATAATGATGGAGTCAATGATTTCAATCTAACAGGAGGTATTCTTGACTTATGCCCTCAAACAGAATATGGCTCATTGGATATAGACGAAGACGGTTGTGCAGCGATTCAAAGGGATTCCGATGGTGATGGAATCAATGATTTAGACGACCAATGTCAAGGAACACCTTCAGGACTAATTGTCAACTTAGCTGGGTGTGCAGATTTAGATGGTGATGGAATTTATGCCAATATTGACCAATGTCCCTCAACAACCGAAAGATGGACTGTTGATGAACTCGGTTGTACAGTGTTACAACTACCAGTACAATGGAAAGTTTCCACAACTCTTACAGGTCCAATGGAAGTTGTTCCAGACTTTACCGTACCAACTTTAGGTGCAACATTCTACTTTGATGACATGTGGACAGGTCATGATGTTTATCTTTTCTTATTCAAATATACCAGTTCTTCTGGTTCTTCAAACGCAAATATATGGGGACAAAATCCAGGCACATTAATTAGAAACTTGCCTGAAAATACACACCTATTCTATGGTTCATTTGACAATAGTTACCACAGTGATGTAATNGATAGACGAACTGCTGTAGAAAATGCCCTAAATCCATCTGAAGAAGCATACTGGAATGATCGAATTCACTACATAGACCAACGGGCAAATAGCATTGGTGGTGGATTAGGTGACATGATTAGTTCGATAAATAATCCGCTCTATATGGGCATAGACAGATTTCAGATGGCCAGAGAAAGTGGTTCACTAGTTTCATATCCTTCAGGCACAACTGACCCCTTACATTTGGCTTTTGAACCTGAACAATGGAATGCCGAATTCCCTTCACAAATAAGACTTGAAGATGAAGGAATAGAAATAATCACAATGATGGATTTCGAGTATCATCAAGGAGGTTGGCAAGGAGGATTTTCTTCAAAGAGAAATGTCACATTCCCCGCTAATCTATCATCATATGACACTTTAGAAGTCTACCATGAACATGCCTGTGACGAAAGAAGTAATCGATACCAAATGTCAGATGGTAGTGAAGGTGGTTGTCATGAGTGGGATTATGAAGCAAATTTGTATATTTGTGATCCTGTTAATGTCAACAGTTGTGGTACAGAATTTGTAAGGTGGATTACGACATATGGTCGTGAAGGACGCTGGCTAACTGATGTCACNCCATACCTTTTCATGCTCGATGATAATGACTTCAGGCAATTTAGATATGGTGGGGCTAATAGAGGAAGTCTTACAATTTCTTTCCTTCTAAGTAACTGGGGTGAATCTGATATTGCAAGCGAGGGCGAATTTGCTTTTTCAGGTGGTCAATTTGATGGAACATATAATGATGAATCAAAATATGATCGCCAATATAATTTCACTGTCCCGAGTGGCACTACAAGAGTAGAGATTGTTGCTACAATTACTGGACATGGGTTTGGGCAAGATAATGAGAATTGTGCTGAATTCTGTAATCATGAACATCACTATTCAATGAATGGTTTTTCAGCTGCAGAATTACATCCAATAGCAGATCAAAATGATGGATGCAAGCAACTAGTTGGAGAGGGAGTAGTTGCAAATCAGTATGGGACTTGGCCTTATGGTAGAGCGGGTTGGTGCCCAGGACAAGATGTAAAACAGTGGAGATACGATATATCATCATGGTTAGATATGACCGGTTCTACAATCAATAATCTGCAATATCAAGGACTCTATAATGGACAGGAGTATGTTCCATCTGATGGGGTGGGTAATGGTAATAGAAATATTCATGCAGAAATATGGATTGTATTTTACCAATAATCAAGATTGTATTGGCATTGGAGCAGGTAAATCTCTAAGTAAATCNTCAGGGATTTCTGTTAATAATTTATTATAATCACTATCCCTTTTCTGTGGAGTGAATCCAGCTCTAATTATTGTATTTTGTAATTCTCTTTCACTAGCACTGATTTTAGAAGTCCCAGAAGCAGATACAACGTTTTCTTCCATCATAGTTGATCCAGCATCATCAGCTCCACAAAGCAGAGCCATTTGAGCAATTTCCACTCCCATAGTAGGCCACGAGGCTTGGATATGGTCGATTGAATCTAGGAACAGTCTTGATATCGCAACGTGCCTAAGATACTCAGTTGGACCTGCCCCTAAAGTGTACTTATTAGTACCCCGATTTCTCTTACCGAAGGTATTAGATTCAAGTTGTACAGGCCATGCAATAAATGATGTGAAACCGTTGTCATATAATCTAATAGATTCGTCTTGTAAATCTCTTATTTTGGCTAAATGTTCAACACGATTTTCTAGACTCTCTCCAAACCCTATAACATTGGTCGCACTTGTGGTCAAACCCAAGGATTGTGCCTCTTTCATGATTCTAAGCCAATTCTCAGGTAATCCTTTCTTTGGAGAAATATCCTTTCTAACTGTATCGACAAGCATCTCAGCGCCACCACCAGGAAGACCATGCATTCCAGAATTAGAAAATCTTTTCAGGACTTCCAATGTAGAAAGATTACTTACTTCTGCAATTCCCTCAATTTCTATAGGACTAAAACAATCCAAATGTATATTTGGATGATTTACCCGTAAGAATTTAAGTAAATCCAAATACCAATCAATTTCTAAATCAGGGTTTACTCCACCCTGCATAAGAATTCTAGAACCACCAATTTCCTCAAGTTCGCTTACACGTTGTGATATCTCTTGATATGATTGAGTATAATTTTCTTCATGCCCAGGAGGGCGGTAAAATGAGCAAAATTGGCAATTAATGGTGCAGACATTTGTGTAATTGATATTTCTATCAACAAGAAATGTAACTTGGTTAGAATCAATCATAGAAGTTCTACGTTTATTTGCTGAACTCATTAATTCATGTAATGGAGCATTTCTGTATAATTCGACAGCCTCTTCTTGAGTTAATCGGTAAGAAGAACTATTCTCCTTAGTCCAAGACTGTTGTCTATCGAGAATTTCTTGCCAGAACAATATGACACCTCAGTAAGATATTCCTACTATCGATTCTATTTCATCTATTGTTTTTGGACAAGCAGCAGTAAGAACCTCCGGTCCATTATTGGTAACTAAAACATCATCTTCAATTCTAATTCCTAAGTTCGAATATTTAGCCGGGCAATTTACATCAGGCCTCCATGAGCCGAAATACAACCCTGGTTCAATTGTTAGACACATTCCTTCTTCGAGTAACCTAGCCTCTCCATTCGGTTTGTAAACTCCTACATCATGGACATCCAAACCAATCCAATGACTAGTGTTATGCATATACCAGTTTTTTAATTCGCCAGACTCTAGGTCTAGTGCATCCTCTAAAGACTGATTTATTATACCTAATTTGATTAATCCTTCTGCCAAAACTTTTCTTGCAGCATCATGTGGAGCATTGTAAGGATTCCCAACGATACACTCTGCTATTGCAGCTTCTTGTGAGTCAAGTACCAATTGATAGATTTCTTTTTGGGCGTCAGTAAATTTACCACTGATAGGCCATGATCGAGTAATATCTGAAGCATAACCACGGTATTCTGCTCCAGCATCAATAAGAATTACCTCACCATCATTACATGGAGAATTATTCTCTTTGTAATGAAGAATTGTAGCATTCTCACCACAGCCAACAATTGAAGGATAGGCCCAACCAGAAGTACCGGAGAAAACAAAGAATCCTTCAATAATTGCTTGGATTTGATTTTCAGTTCTAACGGTACTACAACTACGCATTGCAGCTTCATGAGCGATACTAGAAACATCACTTGCATATTTCATTTGTTCGATCTCTGCTGGAGATTTAATCAATCTTAGTTCAGCAATTCTCGAACTTGGGTCTTCAATACCTACAGGACCACTACCTGCCATTTGACGAGCCCTGCCTCGATGTTGAATCGCATCAGTAACTATTGAATCAATTTCACTTCTAATTCCAGTGCGATGATAAATTTTGGATGACTTAGCAATTAATTCATTGAGTTTTTCATCTAAATCTACTATAGAAAAAGCATAATCGACAGGCCAGTCTTTAATTGCACCTTCAACACCAGGACGTCTACCTTCCCATATTTCTTTCAAAGTATCCTTAGGTTGTACAAATAGAGTAACAGACCAATCTCCTTCACTATATTGGGCAACCATAACAGACTCTGGCTCATACCAGCCTGTCAAATAAATCATATCACTTTGTGAACGATATGGATGATGAACATCATTCGAATGGATAGTTTCTGGAGATGAACATAAAATTAACAAATCCTTTTTTCCAAATTGGGAAAATAATTTGTTCTGCCTAGAGCGAAATTCATCATTGGAAATTGGCTTTGGCTCAGGTCCAATTAAATTCAATGCCTCATCGAACATGCCCATACCAAAACACCATCACTATTCAATAATTCCTCAATAAACCGGATAAATTAGTTTTTTGATTTCCATTTTGGCAACTCGAAACTAGTGGAATCTCTCCTTAAAAATAATTTAACAATAATGATTATTGAGATAAACGATACTGAAACTCCAGATAACAATATCACCACAACTGAAATAGACTCGTCTTCGGCTTGTGAAAGAGATATTGTAAATGTAATATTATCCGACAGCTGATTATCATCGTAAACAATAAGTCTAATTTCGGTAGATGAATCAATGATAATATCCGAATTAGTGAGAATAGGAGAATTAGAATCTAATTTCACACCATCGATGAACCATTCGAATATCAAATTGTCAACATCATTCAAACTATCATAACTTCCAGAAGCATTAAGCATCCATGAAGAATCTGAAGTAACCATAAGTTCATCACCTTGTCCTACTGAAAGACCATCTAAGTCAAGGATTATACTAGGTTCGATATTTTCAACAAAAATAGTTATATTTTCTCGAACTAAATGATTAGCTGAATCTCTAACCAATAGATGAATATCCCATGTACCCGAATGATTTAATGTCAATTCAATAGTAGAATTATGATAAAATTCTTCACTAGACAAACCTCTAGAACTACCACTTGGATCGGTGATTGTCCATGTTAGCGAAATTGGAGAACCAACAAAGTAATCGTCTACTTCAGCATAAACTAAGAAAGATTCAGATTCTTGAATAGTACTTGCGCTAGAAAGCATAACCTGCGGAGGTTTATTATCAATGATTAAAACATGAGATATTATATTTGAAGTTCGCAAAAAATTATCTTTCACAAAAATTTCGAACATCCAATAGCCATCCTCAATATTTTGCTCATTCTGATTAATATTAATCGAGACAATATTATCTGTTAGAGAAAAATTTAGANCTATAGNNAACCAATTATCTACACAAACATTAGAACGTATTTGGCATATTTTTGATTCCAAAAATANGATGTCTTCATTGATCGCATCAATTGANGNNAATTGATCATNTGGTAGAATNAACTCAAAGGAAATAGAGTAATTAGATACATCAGTCTTACCACTATTCAATGAATNATACAATATATATGGCCTGTGAGATTCTNAACCAAGATANAGNAAAAGTTCAGATGAATGAATGACTTCTTGGTCGATATTACTCGATGAAATTATAATGCTACAAGTACAATTAAACTGACTAATATTAACATTTAGAGACCACTCCCAAATATGTTCAGAAATAGGAGTTATTGAATCAAGATAATGGCCTGAAATTAATTCAATAGGAGCAAAATTTTGATCCAGATTGAATAAATCAACTATTTTCCATGAATAATTTCCTTGCTTATTTGTTATTGTGCCATTTAATTCCAAAGTATCGGTAAAACTATCACCATTGTTTTGATTAAAAGTGATTTGACTATCTAATAATTCACCACTGTGTTGAGTTCCCTGNATTTCTAANGNGCTATTATCTTGNTGATTATTGAAGTGGGCACTTGACAAGAAAAACAAGAGGACTATANCACAAGATGTCCACAAATTACCTCTCATCATGACCTTGTGTATTACCTTCATGTCATCAAGTTTCGCACATCATGTGCAAATCAAGTTTCAGAAAATGGNTCACAAAGTTCCCCTTGACCAGGATAACTATTCGGATTACGAGGGTTNGNATCCCATTTATATTCACAGTAATTTACAAACCCATCTCCATCGGTATCGAACATCCTATCAGCTGCATCATCGGGGTCAAAGGAAAAGTGATATTCCCAACCAGTCGACATTCCATCATCATCAGCGTCTTGGAAATAGACCTCTGGGCCATCATTCCATTCATCTCCGTCAGTATCGTTAGACACTGGATTAGTATTGTTCTCCATTTCTTCGAAATTAGTGTAATTCGCTAAATTATCATAGAATCTTTGGCCGTCTGGAGTATTNGGGTCTATGTGACATTCAGCGTTTGTTGAATCGTTATAGCCAGGACAATATCTCTTCAGCAATCCTGTTTCATTCAAACCATCATTATCTGGATCTTCTAACCCATCTGGTATTCCATCCAAATCACTATCATACATTGAAGGATCTAATACCCCTCTTGCACCAAAGGCGTCTAATGAAGAATTATCCACTAATCCACTTTCAATTGCAAACTGTGAATATTTTACCTCCCAGCCATCGAACAACATATCTCCATCTGAATCTTTATCCACTGGATTAGTATTCCATTTGTCTGGTGCTTCAGCACTATTCATCAAAGAGTCATTATCAATATCAAATACATTATCCATCAACTTACTAACAAATGATTCATTNGATGGATCTAATGCCCATCTTCCATTACAATCATCACAAAGAGGATTAGTGGGTATATTGAATCCGGAAAGATTCATCTCATAAACTTCAAATTTCTTTAATTGAACAAATCCACCAAGAGAATTCTGCCACATGTAACCACCTGGGTCTTTACTACATGAGTTGCCTTGGGTTTCTTCACAATTTGGTAATTTCCATGAAGAAGTTGCAACCCATAAACTGTGAGAATTGGTATTATCCTCTTGAGATTGTACTTGCATTTCCCAACCATCAAGCATTCCATCGAAATCCGTATCATTCAGTAATGGATGAGTTTTTTCTTGGAAAGGTCTTGGAATAAATAGAACTTCATTGCCATCTTTAAGTCCGTCATCATCGGTATCCGAGTTATTTGCATGAGTCAAAAATGAATCCTTTCCAGCGATGACTTCTTCTCCATCTTCTAATCCATCATTATCAGTATCAAACATGCACGGACTGGTAGTATATGCCTCTCCACCACCAGTTGGAGGCCAAACCAATGTTCCTCCACCGCCGGTAGCCTCGAATTGATCGGAGAGCCCGTCACCGTCGGTATCTGGATTAGAAGCATTAGATCCACTATCACACAATGATGAATATTCTTGATAATCGGATAATCCATCTTCATCAGTATCAAAAAGTCCNGGNTCGGATACAACGTGAGTTAGTTCAACACCACGATTCACAACTAAAATATCCCATCCAAAGACTTCAATTCCATCCTTTAGTCCATCTCCATCGGTATCTGGGTTCATTGGATCAGTCGAACGCCCGATAATTGGACTGGGGATATTTGTTCCATCAAGGAAAGGTTCATTTCCTTGATATCTTGCCTCATATTCATCTTCATTGGTGAACATTTCGTCCTGTTCGACTATCTCCATCCATGATGTTAATCGTGAGGAAATAATTTGGTCAACCTCAACAAATATTGAATAAACATAACCTTCAGATTTTGATTTCAAATAAACAAACTCAGTGTTTCCTCCAGCAAGTGTAATTTCACCACGAGCGACGGTTTGATTTTCATCAACTGCATCATCAATCTCAACATATATCTCTACTACACGTGTGTCGAAAACTAATTCATCATAAGTTACCGCACCATCACCATCACGATCCCAACCATCTTTATCTGGATCTAATTTACCATTATCACCATCTCNTGGATTTAGNCCATTATTNGTTTCCCAGCCGTCTGGCATACTATCTTGGTCAGTGTCTACGCTCCATGGGGAAGTGAAATTTTTTGGACCAAAAATATTAGCTGATTGGTATTCTTCAAGATTATTTAGATCATCCTTATCCCAATCATCAAATCCATCAGTTGGATCACTTGGGTCAAGTAACTCAGAAATATTTCCAGAAGGTGAATCTTCGATATGAGAATAACAGTACTCGAAACCATCAGGCATTCCATCACCATCAGTATCCCAGTCTGAAGGACCGTTTAGNAATCCATCCCCATCATCATCTAGGTAAAACCAACTAGCATTCATAGACATAAATGGAGCATTTCTAGTAGTGGCAAATTCTAAGTCTTCATTACATTGATCGCCAGTACCAATAAGCAAATTCTCAATCGGAACATTCGATACTTCATCAATATCGTTAATCAAATCAAAATCAGAATCTTTTAGAAGAGGATTAGTACCAAATATTTCCTCTTGGAAATTAGCCAAGCCATCTTCATCTGAATCGAGAACAGCATCACATGAGTGGGAACCGATTGAGTTNCCCAGTTCCTGCCAGGTAGGAGTTGCATCATCGGTGTTAAATCTCTCACGCAGATTATTCGTCACATCTTGCGTCAATAATTGACAATCCCAATTACCGCTGAGTGGGTCGAAAAGTGTTATGTTACCACCTGTAACTTCAATCACTGTAGTATGAAGCGACTCCCATCTGTCATTAAGACCATCATTATCAGTATCTGACCTTTGAGGATCCGTAGACAAGTTTTGTTCGACTTGATTAGTTAAACCATCATTATCNGGATCACCATTTGGTCCTTGATTAGGATCNGGCCANGAATCTGTTTCATTTTCTTGATTAGCATCNTCNGCATCGTCAGCTTCGCCTGGNTCTTGTTCTAGAGGATCTGCTTCCCCATTATCAAGTGGATTTAANCCATACTTTACTTCCCANCCGTCACTCATGCCATCNCCGTCTGTNTCTTCATCTAAGGGATCAGTACCGTATTGAGTTTCTTCAAGAGTATCGGGTAGGCCATCATTATCTGTGTCTAAGGTTTCGGATGATGAAATACCATCACCTTGGATATCATCATCAGANGCACTATCAAAATTACCTAACGATTCGCTCGTTTGTAAAACACCTGTAAAACCAACAAAAATTGAACCAAAAATAAGTGTCGAGACGATTGCAACATATGCCATTTGATTGTGATTTAAAGCCATTCTATCCACCCGCGCAACTACCGCAACANCAACGACTCAATGCTTCGGTTATAGACCTTAACTATTAATGAGTGATAATTTCACNAAAAATTTCAATTATATTCGAGAAAAGATTCGACTTTGAAAGTAGTGTAATCCTGAGAAAATCGAATATTTATCTTCGGTTTTTTTCCGTAAGAACGTTGCCAAATTCCTACAATACGACCTATCAAAAATGGTAATNTTTCACTTGTCCTAACTTTTACTGAAATTCCCTCACCATTAGTATCTAGTTCTAAATCATCTACTCCGCCCCAGCCCCATTGACTACAATAATAATTTAACAAACTGTTCCAAGATTCTTTACCATCAGCAAAAACATGTTTATCTGAATCGATAAATAATCTATAAATTGAATGCAATGCAATGGTTAAAGGCTGACAAAAACGCTCTTCTAAGCCTTCNATAATCCATGTATTTGATTCATCANTAGTCAACGAAGAATTAATTCCGGTTGTTGAATAAAACAATCTAGAAAATAGTGAAACTGGTAATATTACAGATAACTCGCCTTCAATTGACCACCCAATTGGCCTTTTTTCCAATTCCAATGTAATGTTGTCTGTAATTAGTTCATTGGGATTAATACTCCATGGCAGTTTAATATGCTTATTCGCAAGCGGTATTTCACGTTCATCAATTTTTAAATCTAGAAAAATCTCAGTACTATTTTTTTGTCTCCATTCGGACTTAAACCTCTTGTCTTGATATGATTCTANTGCAGCAACTGCAAGACCTGCTGCAATTGTTGAAGGTAACGATGTATCTATTTTTGTGTTATTTATGTCTAAGTCACCCCAACCAAAATTTTGCCAGCGATTAATTAATTTAGTTCTATTTTTCTTATTTTTGAATAANCCCTTACCAAGCAATCCACTATGTGAGAGTTGGTATTCTTCTTCATCACAACAACTGTTGAATAACTTACGACCAAACGGTATACCNACAGTAGATTCAAAAATATTCCACCAGCGTTCCAGTTCAACTATCCCCCAAATCATCCAAAAATTNCCCGTTTGGTCNATAATTTGTCCATNTTTGGAAATATTGAATTGANCGCTAACTGATTTAGATAATATGGGATCAAAAAGAACATCTTCGGAATTGACCAATGGCATATTNACACCGTCAAAGAGGGTATCCCGATTGCTCAGATTCATTGAAACAATATCTAATAATTTGATAATTTGATTTCAATTCAGAGACGTCTTTCTTAACTGAAGACGGATCTTCGCCTTTGATGAGTACTCTTGAATACAATGAGGCAACTTCTTCCATTTCATTTACACCCATTCCTACTCTGGTCAATTCTTGGACTCCTAATCTTAGACCAGATGGTGAAAGTGCTTTTGTATCTCCTGGAAGCATGTTCATATTGGTAATTATTCCTGCTTGTTCGAGTAAATCAGCAGCCTTGGCGCCAGCGCCTGAATCAGTTCCCCCATGCCTAGTCAAAACTTGATGGGATGCAGTATAATTGCGACTTTCAGCCAATACGTCGAAACCTTCTGCGGCNAGTGCTTGTGCAAANGATTGGGCATTTTTGACTATATCTTGCGCATATGATTCACCATATTCCTCGAATTCAGCTAATGCAACAACTTTACCTGCAACATGATGAAGGTGATATGATGAACATACTCCGGGAAATATGGCATTATTCAATTTCTTGTGTAATTTTTCATCNTCACTGGATGATAGTAAAAAACCACCTTGTGGACCTGGGAAGGTTTTGTGAGATGAACCAGTCATTACATCAGCACCTTCGCGAAGAGGATCTTGAAAAACTCCGCCAGCAATTAGTCCTAAAACATGGGCGCCATCATACATNACAGTAGAACCAACCTCGTGAGCAGCATCTGCAATTTCNTTTAATGGAGTTGGGAACAGAAATACAGATTGGCCGATTAGAGATACTTTGGGTTCCAACTCTCTAATCAGNGAACAAGCACCATCAATATCTGGNTCCATTCGCTCTTCATTCCAAGGATAAGTTGAGAGATTCAAATCTCTCAATCCAACAGCACCCATNCGAGCATGTGAAATGTGTCCTCCGTCTGCAGTTGATACCGCAGTTATTTTATCGCCCGGCTTAGCTAATGCTTTCAGAGCAGCAATATTGGAAACTGTACCCGAGGTTGACTGGATATTAGCAAATGGNGAATTAAATACAGATTTTGCAAGTTTAATTCCTAAACTTTCAATGGTATCGAAATCTNCACAACCTTGATAGTATCTTTTTCCTGGAAGCCCTTCTGCATAACGCCCATGTAGGTCACTAGCCACTATTTTCTGTACCATTGGAGAAACAATATTCTCTGAGGCAATCATTCCTAATCCATTACGATATAAGTCGCCACTAGAAGCAGTTGCTTCAAGTACAATATTTGCTTTTGACAAGGTGTTTTTACTCGGAGTCCAAGAACCATTAACTTTGCCCATGTATCATTCTAGTCACATACGGTCTTTGAATACATTGTAAGTTTTCATTTTGGAGGTCTTCTGTTACTGGAACCAGGTCTCTTTAATTTCTTCCTATCTCTAACAGTAACATTNGGTCTATTTTTGGGAATTTGCGAGCGTCTTTCAGACTTTCTAGTATTCATTGGGATGCCTCTAGAGCCAAGGTCCAATGTGTGCGCAGGTCTAGGTTCACCAGGGATAATTCCGGTATGCCTCAAGTTCTTACCTGACTTTTTCTCGATATATGATGGACGACCTCTGTATGCTACTGGGCCAATCAATCTCTCCAATGCCGGAATTTCNGAACCTTCTTCTTTCGGTCTTTTCAGCCACCATCCTTCACCAAGAGGTTGGAGTCTAGGTGGTCTTGATTTTGATATTTTCTTATTTCTTCGTTTAAGCCTAGCTTTTACAGTCTTATCAGAGTCTTTTGGTAGATGCTCTGTAAGCCAACCTGGCAGGCCAATATCTAGTATAACGCCATTTACAGANACTAATATTCCGGATAATAAAAGATGAGTCCCAACNGGNAGGTTACCTCGGTCAGGTGCGACCTTGAATCTCTTCATTCGCTTAGCATANGCAACCATAGCTTTTTGATCACGGTGTCTTATCAAACGTCTTTGTTGTGTCAAAACTCTCCTCGATGAGTAGTGCCCAAGCATGAGTATAACAGTAGTAGAAATACCCTGGATATCATCTCTTATAGAGGCCACATAAATTCCCAATAAAATCCACACTGGGATAAGAATGAATGCATTAGCAATGAAAGATAACTTTCCAGAAGAATACCTCGGAGGCATCGATCTCCTAGTTGCTTCATGGGCTGAAATAAGGACATTCGCATTTATCGCTTCATCCATCCCACCCTTAACGCCCAATGCAGCAACAGAATTAACTGGAGCACTATTAATCCATTTTTTCATTTTCTTACCNGAACCGGAAACTAACGCGACCTCGAATTCATCTTCATCAACTGTCTGTCCCATTATTGCAGAAAGAGCAAGTACTCTAGGNTCTTTAGAATCNCTCTCAAGAAGCTCCCTTTCTATTGAACGGGCACTATGCCAGTCNCCCTTGTCTACTAAACATAAGGCAGCAGCAATCCTAGGCCTTACNCCAGTAGGGTCTTTTCTAACCAATGATAGNGCTAAGTCNAAGGATTCATCATGCATTCTTTGAGCACGCATTAGAGAAACTAGTGATAATTGTGCAGTTCGAGTCAGTCTATCTTTGTGAATACTATCTAGGTTAGTTTTTGGATTCCAATTTCTAATCATTTGCATGGTATTTTGGATATGGTCAATACAAGAATTATTTTCCCAGTCCCAAAAATCATCTTCATCTACATTACCCTGCCAAGGGTCNAGCCATTCGCAAACAAAACTCAATAATTCAGGTTCATCATAACCTTCGGGTTGTTCAAGTCCGTGTAGTGCTTCCCTGGCCGCATCGAGTCTTCTAGAAGACATATGACCAACAGCGATAATCATTCGAGCAATATCGTCATCTCCACCAGCCTGGGCGAGTACTTTTCTTGCTTCTTCAATTGCGAGTGGCCATAATCCACGTATAGATAATTCCCACATTCTAGCACGGGCTTTTTCATGACGGATTAAAGATGGATCACCTTCCAAAGACCTTCTTTGAAACTGAATTAGCGTATCAATGTCTTCTACTAATGCAGCCTCATCNACAAGAGTACGCATCCAATCACCACCTGCAAGCCGAACTGCACCTTCTCTTCNTTCATCTGGATTTAAGTCAAATCTCAATTTTCTTAATGATGAATATCTAATGATAGAAACAAGCCAAGTCAAAAGGAAAACTGTTTGTCCCGCAGCAATAAACATCCATGTAGTTAACAGACGATTACCTTCATCAAAACCATTTGATTCTAACCAAGTAGTAAAGGGCATCAAAGAACCAAATTCTTTGTAACAAACTAGAACTAATAATAGCACAGTGTAACCTGAAAATCCNGCAAATGCAAACTTTAATTGTCNTGTTTGAGCACTAACTTCGGTACGAATCTCACGCGGTGTATCGAGAGTTACTCCAAATACTCCACCAAAACTCTGACCCCCAAGAATCAAGTTTCTAGTTAATTCAAAAATGAAGGCTAGACCAACAATAGCAATATTCAATGAAAGATAAAGAGATAAAAACTGTGGCATACTTTTGATGATTTCCCACTCAAACAAAATCTCAGCGATCAAATCTATTCGAACATAAATCGAATGGCCAATAATACCTCCATAGTTCAAGATTTCAGTCATATTATCAGGCTCATTAAACAACACATAGAAAACTGTCACCAATCCATTTAGTGCGGTTATGGGCATGGTAAGAAGGAAAATAACAAGAATCAAAGAAAATAATCTGTTAATTATACCAGGTTTATCAGGGTCGATTGGATTTTTCCGACCATTCGAGGTTCTCCACTTGTTTATTAGAAGCATATTCCAAGATGCCCCCATGATTCTACCATAAGCAAAAATTGTTGGAGACATGAAAACAAGAAGAGCAATTGCAAGCCATTCGGGATCAATTAACATGTCGCTAGAATTAGACATTCCTAGATATAGTGCTGCTATTGTTGTAGCCACCAACAAAATCAAAGTAAAAGTCCTTCGTAAAAATTTGATAAATTTACTACCCGAAAGAGATTTTTGCTTTTTACTAGTTAACTGGGCATTAAGAGTCTCCCAAGGTGAAATTAGGATAGGAATTAGAATCATTAATCCTATAATGTAAAGATTCGGATGGAAGAAGGTATATGGGTCAAAAATAAATTCTGCAATCAAAATAAGTACGCCAGTCATACCCATCATATAGAGTCCAACACCGTAACCTACAGAACCTTCGCTAAGCAATTCTCTAGCATCTTCTCTGTCTCTAGTGATTCTGTGTACTTCATACAAATCATCATCAATTTCAAACGCTACTTGAAGATTGGAAAGTTGGTTTGGTATGAACCATCTCCAAACAATTGTTGAAACAACTAATGCAGATGCAAGGGGTAAAAGTTGGTTAAATCCTAGTTCACTAGTAGAATCAGCATCTGCTTGGACATTAGATAAAGTCAAAATAGAAACAAATAGGGTAAAGAGGAAGACATATGTTCTCCTAGATACTCCTTGCATAAACACCCCATGACGCAATCAAACATCAATACTTCGATAACAATCAAACACGATGACGTTTTAAGAAATTATCAATTCTATCAAATGCTTCGTTTAGAACATCTATTTCTGGTAGGTAAACTATTCTAAAATGGCCAATACCAAGCTCTGGAGAAAATCCACTACCGTGGACCACCAAGACATGCTCTTCATGTAGTAATTTCAACACGAACTCTTTATCATTCATGGACCATTTTTCATCTGTCAGCTTAACAAACATGTAAAAAGCACCTCCAGAAGATTGCACTTCAAGCCCCTCTATTTGAGAGATTCTTTGGACACACAAATCTCTCTGTCGAACAACTTTTTCTGAATATGATTTCATCCAAGTCCTATCTGAATCCAAACCGGCAAGATATCCGATTTGAGCGGGAGTAGAGGCGCAAAGACGTGAACGTAACAGACGTTCTATTCCATCTCGAATGTTTTCTAATCTCTTTTTCGGATCATGAATTGCTAAATATCCAATTCTCCACCCAGGTGCATAATAAACCTTTGACACTCCGTTTAAAACAAAAACTGGTACATCTTTTGACAAACTTGCAACACTAACATGTTGACCAGTGAAATCAAGGCCATCATATATTTCATCAGCAACAATCATACAATTAGGCCATTTTTTTGCAATTGATAATAACCGATAAATCTCATCTTTACCTGAAACATTTCCACATGGGTTATTAGGGTTGATTAAAACTAACAATCTGACATGCTCATCCATCTTTTCTTCTATGTCATCAAAGTCTACCGACCATCCGTCATCAGGCTTTAATTTGTACTCAATAGTTTCAGCACCAAACATTTGAGGATATGCCATGTATGGTGGATAATGTGGTCCAGGGGCCAAGACCTTATTGCCTTCCTCAAGCGTTGCAGCAAAAATAATCTGTAATGCTTCAGTCACACCGTGGCAGACATAGATATCATTCTCACTGGCATTCCAACCTTTTCTACGTTCATCATGGGCAATCGCTGATCTAAGTTTTGGAATTCCATATGATGGAGAATAACCATTATTACCATTCCTCAAGGCATCTACGTAAGCCTCAACCATATGTTTGGGTGTTGGTAAACCAGGGTATGCAATGGGATCTCCAATATTGAGTTTCAAAATTTCATGACCTTCTAGTTCTAACTTAGTAGCAGGAACAACAACATCCCTAATTGCATATTCAATACTAGAAGCCCTGTTTGAAACTGGGATTTGAGATTCTTCCATTGTTTCACCTAAATCTGACTAAATTCCACACCAGCCATTTCTAAGACCACCTTAAAATGAAATTCATCCACTGGTTGTACCGATAATCTCTGACCTTTTCTAACAAGAAGCATATCTTCACATTTCGGATTATCTTTTATCTCTTGAAGACTAACGAAATTATCAAATTTCAATACAGGTTCTATATCAACCATCATCCATCTAGGATTATCAGCAGTTGCTTTTGGGTCAAAATATTTTGAATTTACATCTTGTGCCGTATGATCAGGATACCCTTCTTGGCAAACTTTAGCAATACCTGCAACATGTGGTGGCTTAAAGTTAGAATGGTAAAATAAAACATAGTCTCCTAACTTCATGTCATCTCGCATCATATTTCTTGCCTGATAATTTCGAACACCATCCCAGTGGGTTTTACCATCTTCAACTAATTGTTCGAATGGATATACGTGAGGCTCAGATTTCATTAACCAATATCCGGTCATAAACAGGCGAAAAGTCGGTAACCTTTGGACATGTTGATTACCAAGCATCTTTGATATCACTGTCAATCGCTGCATCAAGAACATCAACTTCCTTGTTCTTAGGGACAATTAAACCTAGTTTTCTTGCCATACCGGAACTACCTTGTACAGTTCCAATACCCATCTTTTCTAACGTAACTAAAATGGCAGGTAACAAGATTAGTGCACTAGCTGCAGCAACCCATAATAAAATCAGAATTACTGTAACGAATGGTTTAATTTCTGGTATAGGGATTTGGTAAGCGGTTAGCATACCTAGCGAAGTCACAACTGCAGCCTCAAATAATGACATTCCAGTACCGATAGCAGCGCTTCTAATAGCATTAATACCACCGCCTAATTCTCTTATTCTATTAGAAATGTGAATTGAGAAATCCACACCCACCCCCACTAAAATTGAACCGATCATTACAGTAACCAACGATAAAGAAACATCCATCTGCCACATCACCAACCATTGGAGTGCTACTGTAGCAATAACTGGAGAAGTTGTCCAAAATGAATATTGAATATCTTTGAACACAACTGCCAGTGTGATTAGGGTTAGAATAATAGCAAAACCAAGAGATGTCCATTGAGAACCAACTATCAGTTCATTGACCTCTATTGCCGTAGCTGCAACTCCTGTGAGGTGTTCAGCCCCACCACCATCGACAGAGGTGAATGTATCTGTGAATTGGTTAATTTCTTCAACACTAGAAGATGTTTCAGCGACAGGAATAAATGGCATGTCAACATAAATTAGTGTTCTATCATAATCTGAATTGATGAATATTTCTCTTGTCTCCTCAGTAATAGAGGCGTAAAAAATATTCAATAAAAATATTTGAGACTGAGTAGTTCCTGGTAGATTATAACTATCCGGCTGAGTTAAAACATCCCAAAATGATGCATCCCCCGAAACCTCTCTATTAAGCAAAAACCGAGCAGTTTCTTTGACATCTTCAGGTACGAACGGAGTGTTATTTACGAATTCATAAATCTGATTGCCTGAAACTGTAGGTGCAATACCAGTTGACTTCATTAAGAAAACAATTGAAACTGCTGAAGCATTTTGAACTTCATTCAGTTTAGACTCTAACTGATCAATTCGTTTCAAATTCTCAGCGGGATCGTCATTTCCTGAATCACTATCACTAGTATCGCCAGTGACATTTGCGTGAATTAAGACCATTCCAATTTGACCAGCGTCAAAATCAGAACTGTACTGTTTCATTTTCTTAACTGCAGGTTCATTTTCGGGAGCCATACCAAGTAAATCAATATCCTCAGTAACATTTGCTTGACCCATTGTAGCTGAAATTAAAATAAGTAATAAAAATACTCCGATAACTCCTTTGTTACGCTTAACCGGAATATCTACTAATTTTTCAAACACAGGTAGCGGAGGGTGTTTTGGCTTTCTTAAATCAAGAAGTAATGTTAAATTGGGAACCATAAACATAGTCAGAATATAAACAATAACAATTCCTGTAGACAGGGCAATTCCAACCGTTTGAATAGGCGCCATGGGTGTGAATACTAAGGAGATGAAACCTATTACAGTAGTAACTGCTGAAAGAAATACTGCCTTCCCTGTCGATGTTAAAGATGCTTTCATTTTCTCTGATTTAGTTCCACCTTCTTCCGCATATCGATTAGTTATGTGTAGACCATATGAAACTCCCAGAGCAAGTAGAATAGGACCTACAATAATAACAGTCATAGTAACCTCATAATTTGTTGCTCCAATTAGACCTAGGGTCCAAAAAACAGCACATAGGGTAGGCAAACCCGCAATAATCACCACCTTAATGCCTTGAATAGGTCTAATACCGGTAATTCCAGTTTGTAGAATATCGCAGTGGAAAATAAATAATCCACCAGCAACTAAAACAATTGCAATAGGAAAGATTTCCCAAAATAACTTGAACGAAAATTCTGTGACAGCATTAGTAATTGGTACAGGGCCTGTGAGAACCATTTGTAGGTTTAAACCATCATTTTCGTATCCCCATGTACATGGTCTTGAATCTGGAATTCCATCTTCATTAGTATCCTCACAAAACCTTTCTTCCTGTTCCATTTCCTCTAACATCTTTTGAGTTTTAGCAATAAATGTTTTCGCATCAACTTCGTCACTCAAAGCAACAGCCATGATTGCTTTATCTAAAATTCGATCCGGAGAGCCACATTCAAACTGATAACTATCATCTCGAACATCTCCATATCCACTACTACAAACATCTCGAGCCAGTTTATCTAAACCTGGTGTAGATACACCATCTTCATACATTTCCCCAATAACCAAATCAATAGTAGTTTGACTAGGAATTTCATACGAGCCTCCAAATTGTTCATCAGTTGATGCAAGAACTCCGTTTAATTGGGTAGCCAAATCTTCAGTTGTACAATTTTCGGGATTACCGTTACAACCTAACTGACCAATTTCATTAACAATCGCTTCTCTAACTCTTGGGGCACTCGAATTAACTTCCTTGAGCACAGTTGAAAGCGATAAAATATAGATTACATCATCAGTTTCCGTTTCTTCGTCAATCTGCCCATCACCATTTAAGTCACATTCAAATGAAGACAAACAAGGATTCAATGTTTTTTCAACTAGACTTATTTGCTCTAAAATACGTTTGTCTGTAATATTTCTGTCACCTGATTCGATATAGATGATCATTACATTTGTAGTCCAGTCATCTTCGACCAATTCGATTAATGAACCAACTTCACTCCCTTCAGGTAGATACACTTCTAAGTCACCATTGACATTTAATGCAGGATTGTCGGGGTCATCATCAAAACTAGTCCCATCTAGGAATCCTGAAGTAGTGACAAAGTAGGCAGTAATCATCAAAAATACAACTACAGTAGCCAACGGAAATCTCGTTATTGCTCCTGTTGCGCCGGATTTTTGCCATTCCCGCTTAAATCTATCAGGAGCATCCAAAACAGCATCTATTGCTGACTTAGCATTGAAGTCTTTAACTCGTGCTGTCAAATCAACTGCGCCTGATTGAATTTTTGAGCGACTATATTCCGCTAAAGCGGCTACTCTTTTAGAGAATTTACGCTTTTCAACTGATGGAGTCTTGAGTTCATCATCAGTTGACATAGTCCTCTCCATACCTTCCACTAATGGGCACTTCAAATGCTTGCCGACAAGATGAGTAGAAATATCTTGAATATTTACCAACCATTGGTTTGAAAATGTAAAACATTACGGCGGCATGGACCCGTACTGTTTACGAGTGGGGGGCCGGTGAGGCACATGCCATCTCCAAGATTAACCGAAAAACGCTGGTCTGTTGACCTTGAAAAGAAAATACAAGAAGAACATAGTAGCGATGCTGCCTCTTATTCTAAGAGATATGGATTTAAGCCTGACTCCGGCAAAGAGATATTTGTAATCGATACACCACCACCTTATCCTTCTGGAACTTGGCACATTGGTGCTGTCGCTCAATATTCAATGATCGATGTTATTGCTAGATCTCAAAGATTGCTAGGCAAGGAAGTATACTTTCCTTGGGGTGTAGACCGAAATGGAATAAATATTGAATTTACCGTTGAAAAAAATACCAAACGGAAGATGAAAACATATGATCGTGAAGAATTCCTAGATTTATGCAGAGAGACTATTGAAGAATTTACACAAGCGATGCGCAATACTGCAAAGCGTGTTGGACTTTCATGTGATTTTGAAAGAGAATATTTGACTGATGCTGACGATTATCGAGCTGTTACTCAATCTATTTTTGTTGAACTATTCAAGAAGGGAGCAATAATTGAAGACCTACGTCCAAATATCTATGACCCAGTTGAAGGTACTACAATTGCCGATGCAGAGGTTGAAAGATTGACAAGACGAACAAGATTAGTTGATGTCAAATGGGAAACGGAAAGTGGAGATGAAGTTATAATTTCAACTACTAGACCTGAATTAATTTGTGCTTGTGGAGTAGTCGTAGTTCATCCAGATGATAAAAGATATACAGGACTTATTGGCAAGAAAATAAAATTACCAGTCCCTGTTAATGGCAGAGAAAATTTTGTAGAAATAAAAACTCATGCTTCCGTAAAATCTGAGTTTGGATCAGGGGTTTTGATGGTTTGTTCATTTGGCGATCAAAATGACGTCGCTATTTTTAGAGAATTAGGTTTAACACCTTTCCAAGCAATCAACCTCGANGGCTGNATGACTGAATTGTCAGGCCCATTAAAAGGAATGAAGGTAAATGATGCTAGGAATCATATCATTGAACTTTTACAAGAACAAGGGAAAATCGATAATATTGAAAATCGAGAACAAGAAGTCCCTGTATCTGAGCGTGGGAAAAATCCTGTCGAGATTATTTTATTGAAAGAGTGGTATGTTAGACAAACTCACATGCAAGATAGAATGAAAGAACTAATCGAAGATATCGAATTCCATCCTGTAAGAAATAAGCAGTTCCTAATAGACTGGATGGATAATATTAGTATTGACTGGCCAATTTCTCGAAGACGTTGGTATCATACTGAAATACCAATTTGGTACAGTGAAGATGAGAAATTCATAGTAGTTCCACCATCNGGCACCTATGTCCAGCCTTGGAAAGAATTGCCGCCAAAAGGAAGCCGTGTTATCAGTAGAGAAACTCGTGAAGATATTGGAAGTTATGAAGATATGAAAGAGGAATTAGGTGACATTTATGGTGAAGAGAAAGTATTTGACACCTGGATGGATTCATCAAATTCTAACTTATTCGTCAGTGGATATCTAAACCAACCCGAAGTTTTTGAAAAAGCATTCCCTACAGCATTAAGGCCTCAAGGAAAAGAAATTGTAAGAACTTGGCTATACTACACATTACTAAAATCTGCTCTATTATTAGATAAACCCGGTTTCAAGCATGTTTGGATTGACGGACTGGGAATGGACCCATGGGGGCGTAAAATGAGTAAATCACTTGGCAATGGAATCGATGCAGATTCTGTTTTAGAATGTGGTGCTGGTGGAAGAACTGGGTCATGGAAAGTTAAAGGGCCACAAAAAACAGTCAGTCTAAGAGCAAACAAAATTGGCAGTGAATGTTTCAGACTTTGGAAAGCTTGTGATGCACAAGTTGGTGATGATTTCCAAATTAATCCTGAAGAAATAGAACAAAAATATTTTGGAGTCCTAACCAAGTTATTCAATGTGGCTAGATTTGCATCTCAGTTTGAAGTACCCAATAACTTAGATCAGGTACCTGAGAATCTTTCAATCGAAGATAGGTGGATTATTTCAGAATTCCAAAATACAATGTCTGNGGTTAAGGAATCATGGAATCAANTAGACATNTATTCTGCTACTCAAACNTTGAAATCTTTTGGTACTGGAATTTTACCAAGTCACTATTTAGAAATGGTCAAATCAAGACTGTATGATGAAGATAAAACAGCTGCATGGACTCTACATCGTATTGTTAGAGACTTCATGTCTGCTTTCAGCCCGATTTGTCCTTTTTTCNCGCACCATATATCTACNACACTTTACGGTACATCTGCGGTTGATGTAGACTCATTTCCAGAGATTTTNGTTGCTGAACTAGGAANAAATTCGGATGAAGGTGAAAAACTTAGGAATTTATCAATTGAACTTCAGGCCTTCAACAGTGAAGTCTGGTCCACTAAAAAAGAGAATAGTATTTCCCTAAATCAACCGATATCGGGAATTTCAGTTCCTGAAAATCTAGGTTTATTCGCAGAAGTATTTGCTAGGATGCACAAATTGGAATAATAGTATAATTCAATTAATATCTATTCATAGCCCGAGTTGTGAGGCATATGCTTGAACAAAGAATTTACTATTCGAGATTGATTATATTTACAGTTATAATTTCTCTATTAATCAGCACATTGGGTACTACTAGTGCTAACTTTTCTGGAGATGAGGACAATGATGGAATCGGTAATGATATAGACAAGTGTGGCGATAATAACGAAAACTGGTCATCAAATTTTTCTACAGACTATGATTCAGACGGATGTAAAGATTCAACAGAAGATTGGGATGATGACAATGATGAAATTAGTGATGAAGACGATTTGTGTCCTAAATCTATTGTTAAAGGATGGAAGACATATATGAAAGATGCAAACGGAAATTATCTCGACTTCGATCATGATGGTTGCTTAGATTCAACCTCTGAGGATACTGACGATGATAATGATGGAATTGAAGATCAAAATGATCAATGTTCTTCAACACCTTTAGGTGCTACAGTCGACAATAGTGGTTGCCAAACATCATTTGATGATGCTGATAATGATGGAGTTGCAGATTCATATGATGAATGTGACCAGACTCCACAAAATAGTGAAGTTTATTGGAATGGTTGCTTATTAGAAGATGAATTAGTAGATTCAGATAATGATGGAGTTATCGATTACCATGATATTTGCCAGGATGGACGCAATAATTGGCAATCAAATACTTCATCAGACCACGATGGAGATGGATGTCAAGATGATACTGAAGATTGGGATGATGATAATGATGGAGTCTCTGACGAATATGATAACTGTAACAAAGGTATCAGTATGTGGTCAACATACCAATTCAATCCGATACTAGACAATGATCATGATGGTTGTAGGGACGTTGATGAAGACAACGACGATGACAATGATGGAATTAATGATCAAAATGACCAATGCCCGACAAATAGACGTGGTGCTGAAGTTAATTCAGCAGGATGTGAAATATCATTTCCGGATCTGGACAATGACAGTGTTGCAGACAGTGTAGATTTCTGTGATGAGACTCCTGAAGGTTTAGATGTTGGACTAAGTGGGTGCCCAGTTTGGGAAGACCAAGATAATGATGGAGTACCTGACTGGGAGGATGATTGTGCAGATACTATCGAAGGTAGTGAAGTTGATAATTTTGGCTGTGTAATCCTACCAGATTCTGATGGGGATGGAGTAGCAGATCAATATGATGACTGTCCAAATACAACAACTGGAACAAGTGTTGGTGAAGATGGATGTTTAATTCAAACAAATGGTGGTGATGACTCGGGTAATTCTGATATTACTATTGGTGAATCTGATGAGGATTGGTGGGATGAAATTCCTGTACTTGGAGAAATTATCGATAAAGTTGAATCAAAATATGGTAAGATAATTGGTGCTTCAATTTTCATATTAGGATTCATTGGCTATGCTTACAGAGCTGCAACATTACGTTCAGATTTCAAGATGAATCGTCGAGTTAAAAAATTCAAGTTGAAGATTGAAAATGCTAAGTCAGAGAAAGAACTTAGGAGAATTCAAGTTGAAATTGAAACAGCCGATGACAAGAGATTACTTCCACGTGGAGCACTAGGGGATTTACTATCGCTTATCGAATTGAAGGCAGAAGATTTGGGATTGACTGACTTTATTTCCCAAGATTCAATTCAAAGTTCTATTAGTTCAAGTGACTTGGAAGAAGGCGTTACTGCTCTACGTGAGGCAAAGGATGAATTGAAAGGTGCTATGGAAGAAATTAATAATTCTAAAAGAAGTCGAAAAAGAAGTATAGGTTCAGTAAATAAATCTAGTAAACAAACTTCCCAATTTACCCTAAAAGGAACTGGTAAGNCNTCGATTAGTCGNCCATCATATCATCCTAAAGANATCAACAGAGATGGTGTTGTTGATGAAGAAGANGAACNNATTTGGCAAGANATGAGTGANGAAGAAAGGTTAGAACGTTCGAGTCTACCCTTTGGTAAAAAGTCAAATGTTGCTGATGAGATTCTTAGTTTTTCTAAACTACCATCTAGTCCAAAAGCTAGGTGTCATTGTGGTAAGAAGAAAGCATATGGAAAATGTTGTATGAAAACCGATTTATGCCCTTGTGGGAATGGTAAGAAATTTATCAAATGCTGTGCTAAAGAGCGTAATTATCTTTGAGATCTAGTGTAATCTGCTTTGTAGGAGGCACATCCAGATGACCCAGTCTAAAACCAATCAATCTAACACGCTTACCAAATTGGATATTATTCGCAAATAATAATTTACTCAACCGGTTAAATACATCTAAGTCATCCATCGCAACAGGTATTGAACGTCCATGTGTATGAGTTTCAAAACCACTATATCGAATTTTAACCTCAGCGAGTCTACCACAGACTCCTAGTTCTCTAGCCTTTACTATTACTTGTCTTGTAATATCTAAGAGATAGGATAAAACGACCTCATAGTCGCTTTGATCTGATGAAAATGTGTGCTCTTTACCGACAGATTTTCTACTACGCAATGGACTCACTTCACTACTAGTTGTACCTTCATATACACTTATGACCCATAAAGCAAATCTTTCACCAGCCATCCTACTCAAAGACAACTCCCCATAATTGTATAATTCATCAACAGTACTTATCCCCCATTCTGCCAATTGAATCGCTCTTTTTTCTCCAATACCTGGAACTTCTCTTATCGAACGATTAGCGAAAAANTCACCTATTTCATCTGGAAGTATTCTAAAAATACCCTTTGGTTTGTTAACTTCACTAGCCATTTTAGCTAAAATTCTGGTTGAAGCTATTCCAAAGGAAGCAGAAAGTCCAACCTCTTCTAAAATTTTAGATTGTAATTCTCTGCATAAAGCAACAGCTCTATCCCAATCATTCGAAACATATGTTGTAACATCCAAATAGGCCTCATCAATACTTGCCTGTTCAAAAAATTCTGCTGGACCAGCTAATATCGCCATAACCTTTCTAGAAGCTCTCGTGTATAGACCACGACTACCTCTGACATACAAACCATTTCCATACGGCTTTCCAGGACATCTCCTCCATGCTTCACTTATCGACATTGCAGAGCGAATGCCATATTTTCTTGCTGCATAATTACATGTTGAAACAATACCTCTACCCCTGCCCTGTTGCGGGTCTGAACCAATAATCAATGGTATGTCAGGAGAAAAACCATGGTGTAAAGTCTCNACTGCTGCAAAAAAAGCATCTAAATCACAATGAACTAAAATCCGATGACTATCAGATTTTTTTGTTTCATCATTTTGCATTTTCTCACCAAACAAAAAATATTGCCATCGGTGTTTGAAATTAACCCATCAAACTCATAGTAAATGAGAATTAACNGTNGATTTTACACTTTTACCATCAAGTGCACGCATAACATTGTTGGCAATATCAATGCCAACTCTNCTTTGNGCCTCNATGGTGGCTGCACCAATGTGAGGAGTACCNTGGAAATTTGGATGTGATACCAATTCGTTTGAAGAATCGACCGGCTCTTGCTCGAAAACGTCAAGCGCAGCAGATGTTATTATCCCCTCATTTAGTGATCTCAACAGGTCTTTTTCATCTATGATACCACCGCGAGCACAATTAACAATATGGTTTCCACATTTCAGACCGAGTCTTGACTTCCCAGGCATTAATTTCATACGTTCATAATTAACTAAATGATANGTTTCATCAGTCAAATTGCAATGAATCGAAATATGTGTGCAATTTCGGAATAGTGAATCTATTTCCTTGTGCAATTTAGTATTCTGACTCTTGGCAACTTTCGGNGGCAGATATGGNTCATAAGTATGAATTTCCATTCCCATGGATTGAGCAACCATACCAACTCCNTGAGCAATTCTCCCAAAACCAATTAGTCCCAATGATTTACCAGATAATTCAGTTCCAACCATTTTTTTCTTTTCCCATTTACCGGAGCGTAAACTTCGATCAGATTTAGGTAAATGACGTATAGAAGCTAGAAGATGAGAAATTGTCAGTTCGACAACAGACTGAGTTGATGCCAAGGGTGCGTTTACAACAACTATTCCAGATTTTGATGCTATGTTCAAGTCGATGTTATCTACGCCAACACCTGCTCTACCAATAACTCTCANTTTATCGCCACTAGACTGTAAAACATCTTCTGTTAATTTTGTCGCACTGCGGACAATAATAGCATCAAATTCAGAAAGACAACCATCGACTAATTCTTGTTCACTAAAAGACTTCAAAGTCACTTCATGNCCGTTTTTACGCAANAGTGAAACNGCATCATCGGACATACCATCTGTAACTACAATACTTGCCATAGTACCGGTTAAACCTACAAGGGCCATGAAACTTATTGATTAGTAAAAAATCTTCACAATAATTCAAATCAATGAAATGTTTGGGCTATTTGAGGAGCATCATGGATTCTGATTTAGATGCAACCGAATTATTTTGGGCATTGGGTATTTTNTCAATTCCAATTTTNTTGGCTTTACCGATGAGATTAGCNTGGAGGCTATTCATTGGAGTTGGCCATGAAGAATCACAATATCGTAATTCTGTTAGACAAATTATTGATGCAGGAAGGCAAGTTGCCCCATTTAGGACAACTCTTGATGATCTGGCAAGAAGTTTACACATTCAACCTTCTAAACAAAGACTGATTGAAGCNGATTTATTTCACCCACTGACATTATCACATTTTCTACTNCTCCCAACTATCATTATTTTCCCTCTTGCGGCCATTATGGCATTACCGATTATTTTGTTGGGATTACCAATTTTAATTCTGATCGAATATATATTTATCAAAAAGAAGGTGCTAATTCGTATTCTAAAAGAAATGGAGAGAATTCTTCATTGGCAGGTAATACATATTCCAAAGCCACACAGAGGTTCTATGGAAAAATCAGAAAAAGTTAACGAATTTTCAAATCATGTTATCCACTTCAATTACGTACCTCAAGGGGCATTCTTGGGATTATTTGCATGGCAAATTGTACATTGGGTTTTGAAGTTAGATTCTTGGGGCATGGAAATTGCCATTTCTGCATTTCTTTACATCGTCCTCCTAGGAGCATTAGGAGTTTTAAACACTGCTTTTGAATCAGATTTGGTATTCGTCGACCCTGCAAAGGGTAGATTAGTTCCTGTTGACCAATGGCTTGAAAGTATTCTGAAGCCTGTAGTTGGAATTGGTTTACTATTCCTGATTGGTCGAAATCTAATTGACGAAGCAAGAACTGACAATCCAGTATTATTTGCAATGGTTGTAATTGGACTNCTTTATCTCGCAGCAATAGTTGGTATTGCTTACAAATGGGGATATTCAATATGGCGAGGAAGTCAAGTTCGAGAAACTTTTGAAACNCAAATCGTAGAATATCTAAAACCATTATCTTACGACTTGACAAGAACGAGAGGAAGAATTGAATTTATTGCCCAGATGACAATGGATGAAAGATTATCACTGATTTCTGAGGCTCCACAAAAGCAACTCACATTTGCTGACTTGCAAGCAATACCAAAAAGTGATAATAATGGAAATATNCCACAAAATCCACTAAAAAAGAACTAATTTAGCCAAGGTATGTCTTCAGGTATCTCGGCAAAAATATTTGCAGGTAGAGCTACTTTNATTTTGGAAACATATCCTAATTGTTTAGCTGATTCTATCTGCCAATCAATATATTCTTGTACAGATTGCATATTCAATATAGGATTGTTTTTTCTATTCCAATCTAAAGTTTTCATCTCTGTACCAGGGGGTTCATGACCTGTGCANACAATTAATTCGCCAGATAATTTTGACAATACACCCAAAGAATTCCAATGAGCATCCATCCTCCCACTGGGAAGGTCATCACGTCCTACTCCACCNTCACCAGTAAACAAAAAGTCCCCTGTAAAAACATAGTTTCCTATTTCAACCAACATGGAATCTTGTG
This sequence comes from Methanobacteriota archaeon, assembly GCA_002702945.1. The sequence goes on along the minus strand of PADF01000013.1, from coordinate 6,135 downwards.
TATGGCCTGGAACATGGTGGAAATTCATCTCATAATTGGAAAAATTAATTTTTGATGATTCATTTACATATCTACTGACACCGAGAGATGCTGTTGATTCCCACATAACATACTCACATCCAGTCTTATCTTTTAGTGAAAAACACCCTGTTATGTGGTCAGCATGAGTATGAGTGGCGATTGATATTTTTAAATTCCAGCCATTATCTTCTATCATTTGTAAATAACTTNCACTAAAATCAAAAACTGGATCAATAATGATAACATCATTTGATTCATCATCGATTAGTAAATAGGTCTTAGCCCAGCCCTCAGAATTCAGTTGCTCGACTCGCATGGTATGCCCTATGNCCACATATACTTGAAATTCGCTAATGTATGTTTTATCAGAAAAATATTACGAGTATTGAAATCAAATCGTCTCTTCGGAGTGTTATGTCTCATCCAGAAACTGTTGTTCATTTAGAGCATGATGGAAAGGTACTACTTGTAAATGAATCTGGAGATGGTCCACAAATCCCTGTCAAAGGAAGGGTTGAAAATGCCGAAACATTGAGATTTCCGACAATTGAAGAAATAGAAAAATTAGGAATCGCATGGGACCAGAAAAGAGAAACTCACATTGANTTTGATGAAATTGAATATATTGTCATCAAGGGTTATCCAAAACTATCTTGGCCAAAAAATTGGTCTTGGAAAGACGATGTAATTTCNGATAATTCAGTTCATCCAGTTGCNAGAGAAGCGATTTATCGATCGATTCATAGACTAGTTTCCAAAGTTATTGTTCGAAATTCAAGCAATGAAATTCTTCTAGCTAAAGTCTCAAGAGGACATTTNACAGGACACTGGACACTACCTGGCGGATACATGGAACATGATGAACATCCTAGAGTCGGTTGTGTTAGAGAAGCAATGGAAGAGTTAGGTTTGGAACTAGTGATAAATGAAACCAAACCAATTATTACTCAACAGATATTTTCCAGTGAAGGAATCTCATTCGTATCTTTCACCTATCAATCTAACTGGGAAGGAGATTTAGATGAATTAGTTCTGCAAGAAGATGAAATTTCTGCTGTTAAATGGTTTGATTTAGATTTTGCAATAAGTATTGTACCTTCATATTTTGACAGTAAGGCACTGAAGGCANTAAAAGATTAGATGCCCAATATNTCTCTNGCCTTAGACAATGCGTCATCCAGCCCGTCAGGGTTACTTCCACCACCTTGAGCAAATGTAGGTCTACCGCCTCCGCCGCCAGATATCAAAGGTGAAATTTCTCGTAAAATATCTACTGCGTTATAGCGTTCACTGGCAATTGTATTTTCTGTTGTTGCAATCATCAATTTACCTCCATCNGAGCGTGAACCCAATACTGCTATNGATGGATTATCTTCATTGAGTGTTAACTCCTTGAGCATTTTAGTCATCTGCTTTAANTCACCATCACATTCCATAACTACAATTCGCACTCCATCCTTTGTCTTAGAAGAATCATCCCCACCTGAAGTTCTAATCCTTACAATTTCGGCCTCCAAGGTTTCAATTCTCTTACGTTGTTCTTTCCACTCGGAGAAGAATCTTTCAGCAGTTTTTGGTAGGTCAGCTTGTGAAACTCCAAAAATTTCTGTTGTTTCTCTAATTAATTCATCTTGATCACGGGCATAATTCAGTGCCGCCTGACCTGCTACAATATGCAGACGTTCGACTCCATCTTGAACTGCAGCAGACCTAACAAGTCGAATTGAGCCGATTTGTCCAAGTTCGTCATGATGTGTACCACCGCAGGCTTGTACATCATGATCTGAAATCCTTAGTATCCTAATCATTTCACCTTTTGGAGCACCGCCTTGATATAAATCAAAACCATACTTCTCGTCAGCATCTTTTCGACTTAATTCNCTTTTTTCAGTACGATGAACTTGCACTAAAATATCGTTAGACATGCTTTCTATGGCGTCTAAATCCTCTCTTGTTAGCCTGTTGAAATGTGTGATATCTAATCGTGCTGAATCCACTGATTTATTAGCACCTGCTTGATAAATATGAGGGCCTAGAATTCTTCTCGCTGACCCACCAACAATGTGAACGGATGTGTGGTGGTCCATTAACTGCTTTCTNCTGTCCCAGTCGAGACTTCCATGAACTAAATCTCCAACTTCAAATTCCCCATCCACAATATGTATAATGTGATTCCCTGATTTTTTAGTATCTAATACTCTTCTATGAACAGAATCTGTTGCAAGNGTCCCATGGTCGCCATCTTGACCACCCCCNTCCGGATAAAAGCAGGTTCGATCAAGAATTATTCCATGAGTTGCTTCACTATGAATTTCTTCGCCGATAAGTTCTCCGCAAAATAAAACACTGGAATCAAATTCACGTTGAATTACGTCGTCATAGTATAATGGCTTACTAACAGGTATATTTTCAGGGACTTGGATTATTTCAGACTCTTTAAGTGACTTAGCCGCCTGTTTAGCAATATTTGCATGCCTTTCAGCCATTTCAGCGGAAAAACCTGTTCGAAGTTTGACATTCTTCCAGCCAGATTTAATAGCTAAATTAATGACCATATCAGGAGGTATTCCATGGGAATCATTCAGGGTGAATAAAATATCATCCGGTATTTCCTCCGATGATTTGTCTATTTTTTTCATCTGAGTTAGAATTACATTTCCACCTTTACGTAGCATCTCAGAATATTTCTCTTCCTCTAGATTTAGAATTCTACACAAACCATCTCGGGTTTGTTTCATTTTAGNGCCTCCAAGATTTACATCTAAATGATGANCGGCTAAATCAGAAAGTGAAACTTCTAATCCCAAATCATCTCTTAATCTTAATGTTCTTCTAGCCATCATTCTAGCAAGATATCCTGCCTTTGAATTTGAAGGAACTAAGCCATCACCTAACATATTACATAATGCATGCAAATGATCTGGAATCGCATAAATTCTGGACAAAGGTTCAGTAATGCTAGAGAATTGNTCAGGTGAAATTATTATTCCTCTCTCACTCAATCGCTCAATGAATATCTGCTGAAGTTTTTCTCCGTCAACTCCTACTTCGATATTCATTATTCCATTTAACTTGCTCATCTCACCTAGTACCTTATCCAAATCTAAATCCGGCCACTTACTAGCAATATTTTCAAAACTTGACAGTTTTTTCAGCCAATCAACTGTTTCAGGATAAATCGCCTCATAAATAGTAGGAGTGCCGGCTGCTGCCCAACAAAATCTTTCCAAACCATATCCAGTATCGATTATTTGTAGCGGCATTTCCCTATACCTATCACCCTTCAATTCAATATCACCATCAGGGTGTTCTTCTAAATTCATGAAAACTAAAGTTGCTAATTCAAGTCCACCAACAATGACTTCAACTGCNGCACCAGCATTACCTCCACCGCACCATGGATTTTCGACATAAGTTATTTCACTAGAATCAATAGCCAAGGTTTTGGTAAATAAATCGTGACAGAATTGAACACATTCTTCCATCCAATAATACATTTTGCCCTCTTTCGGTTTGTTGAAAACGTGGTGTGCCATCATTTCAAAAGTTGTCAAGTGGCGTCCAGAACGACCAACAGCATCAACATCTGTCAACCTAATACAAGGCTGAGAAATAGTTAGAGGATTAGCNGGAGGGTCAACTTTACCAGATGTGACATGTGGTTGAAAATCAGCAATTGATGCTATTGTTAAGTGAATATCATCACGCCATCTTGCCAGAACAGGATATGGCATGACTCTGGAATGGCCGACATTTTCAAAAAATGATAAAAATGCCTCTCNCATAGAGTCTTTCAGTTCTTTACCACGACTTGAAAATCCTGAAATCAATGGTTTCCCAATGAATGTNTACTCATCTTCGCTAGTATCGCCACAAGTATCCCTNTCCAAATCAGTTGACCAAAACCAAAGTCCTGTAACCCTACATTGTTTGCGAACATAGCCATTATCATGGAAAACTGACAAATCGATAGGAGGTAGACCCATGCACTCACCTGTCCTTGTGGACACCCATGCCTATAGACGACACATATTGAAACCTGCGGGTGTAATTGAACAAAGTTGGTTGAAAATCCTCAAAGAGGATAAACTCGACAGAGCATTATGGCCGAGGACTGGCGTAGTCATCTTCATTCTGAAAATGATGGTACAATGCGCATTAAAGCCCATGGTGATATGAAAGTAGATGCTCGGATAATTACTGATGAAAAGCATCTATCAAAATACTCGGATGATAGAGGTCCTGAGCAATTGGTCAATGCTGCAAGTTTACCCGGAATCGTTGGAGAAGCGTGGGGGATGGCTGACTGGCATTTTGGTTACGGGTTACCCATTGGAGGAGTAATTGCAACTGATACCGAATTCGGAGAATTGGGTGGTGCAATTTCTCCGGGCGGTGTTGGATTTGACATAAATTGTGGAGTGAGAGTATTAGCTCTAGATGCAACTATTGATGATGTCCCTAATATTAAGAAACTTGCTGGACGTATTGCTGGACGTATACCTGCTGGTGCATCCGGAAAAGGTGGACTTAATATTCAAATGAAAGATTTAGATGAATTAATTCTTGGAGGNGCACAATCTGCTGCAGAACTGGGNATTGGNTATTTTGAAGATTTAGAGTCTCTAGAGTCTAATGGCAAATTACATACTGATAGTTCAGATATTTCTGATCGAGCAAAACAAAGAGGNTTGAGGTCTCTAGGAACTTTAGGAAGTGGAAATCATTTTCTTGAATTGCAATCTGTTGAAAGAATTGTTGACAGCGANACTGCTAAGCATTGGGGGTTATTCGAAGGACAATTATTGGCTATGATACATTCTGGATCTAGAGGTTTAGGTCATCAGGTTTGTAGTGATCATTCGCGTAAACTTGAACAAATGTACAAGCGAGACGGTGATAAGTGGTACAATGAGAGTTGGGACTTCCATATTGCAGATAGACAATTGGCTAGTGCTCCATTTCACTCAAAGGAAGGTCAGCAATATCTAGAAGATATGAATGCTGCTGCAAATTTTGCCTTCGCTAATAGAAGCGCTCTTGCTCATAGGCTGCGTGAGGTGCTTAAACTCGAAATGGGTAATGATGGAGAGGCTAGAGTTCTTTATGATGTTGCACATAACATAGCCAAAGTTGAAACTCATGTCATTCATGGAGAAAACTGTCAATGTGCAGTACACAGGAAGGGTGCAACAAGAGCATTTGGAGGAGACCAATTAGAACTCAATTCCCACTTCAAATCAACCGGTCAACCTGTATTGGTCCCCGGAGATATGGGTACAGGTTCGTGGATTATGTCTGGGCCAGTTACAGGACAAAACCAAGCATTTGCCTCTTCATGCCATGGTGCTGGGCGTTCTCTTTCTAGGACTAAGGCAAAAAAGACAATTGATGGAAAAGCATTGAAGAAGAAATTAGAAGATTCAGGNATTAGGATTCATGCTTCAACACCAAATGTACTTTCTGAAGAAGCACCNGATGCTTACAAGGATGTTGACGAAGTTATTGAACTAACNGCAAAAGCAGGTCTAGCAAGACCTGTTGCTAGGATAAAACCTAATATTGTCGTAAANGGTTAATCACATGCAAAATTTAGATGCACTTTGACCAGGAATTGTTGGAGCTGCNCCTGTATGAACCCCGTCCGGTTCTTCACAAATAACACTTAGNAACGTATTCACTAGTTCTTTTAATTCATCAACTTGGCTCTGTAAATCATGCACTCTACGTCGCATATCTACTTTAGATTCTACTTCTTGTCCCATCAAAATCCCATCTGANGAAGTTTCCTTCCTCAAACANCAATTGGTAAATTAACCCTTTAATCTTTGAGGATAAAAAATTGATNAAAAACCTATTTTGATAGATTTAAGTTNAATTCAAAATCAATAATTTNATTCNCGAAGCGGTTATAATCAGAAGGCGATTCGCTAGCACAATGCCACCGTGGCTTAGCGGTATAGCACCTCATTGGTAATGAGGAGGTCGCGAGTTCAAATCTCGCCGGTGGCTCCAGAACAATAGTTGAGTAAGTGGCGCCGAGAGAGAGATTTGAACTCTCGTGCCACAAGGACACGCGATTTCCAGTCGCGCGCAATACCAGGCTATGCGATC
>PADF01000012.1 GCA_002702945.1 Methanobacteriota archaeon | reverse complement strand
CGAGGACTACAAGAGCGTCAGCATTGAGTTCTCTCGCTTTGATGAAAAGAGATTTGGGGGCGCCACCATATCGTCGATTTATTCTATGCCTTACTACTATTGCACCACATTTTTCTGCAATTCTGGCACTTGAATCAGATGAACCATCATCGATACAAATTACTGCATCCACATGCCTTAGAGCCTTAGTGACGACGGTGCCGATGGTCTCTTCTTCGTTATACATCGGCATTCCTGCCACGATGAAACGATTGGTTTCATCGGAATGTGCACCCATCACTTCCACACACTAACCTGAAATCCAGGACTATATATTGCTATTGATACATATGTTGACGAGGTGATGAATTGATTAGGAGAGCCCATAACCACTCCTAAGAATGGCTATGGGCATTAATGATGTGAACTCATTCACACCTTGCAAATTAGTTTGAATCAATCTAATCTTGCATTTGACTGATAGTTGTAACCGCTCTTTCACCTTGTAATACCTTGGTTAAAGCATTAAGAGAAACAACTAGTGGAACATATGTTTGTCCATCACTAGTTACGTATGTAGAACAGTCAGAAAAGGCATCACTATTTATCGACACTTTTAGTGCCCCACCAGCATTGCTCTTTCTAACATATCCAACAAGTACACTTCTGTTGTCTTCAGTCATTTCATTCTCTTCATTTTTTTCTATTTTATTTTCTTTGGCCATTTTAACACCTACTGCTCTGCAGCAATTTTTCTCATTTTAGTCAATGGTTATCAAAGAGATGGTTTCTATCGATATACCATTTTACTTATACGGGTGCAATAGTTGGTGTGTTCATGCGAGCCTTGGTAACTGGAGGTGCTGGTTTTATTGGTTCGCATTTGATTGACAGACTTGTATCTCGCGGAGATCATGTTACTGTTTTAGATAATTTATCCAGTGGTAAATTAGAATTTATTCAACAACATATAGATTCAGAAAATGTTACTTTGATTAACGGTGATATAACAAATTTTGAGGATGTGTACAGTGTAATGGACAAGATTGATTGCGTTTATCATCTTGCAGCAAATCCAGATATTAGGCTTGGCACCAAAATCACTGATACTGATCTCAAACAAGGTACAATAGCAACTTACAATATTCTTGAATCGATGAGGAAATTCGATGTTAAAAAAATAGTTTTTGCCTCTTCATCTGTCGTTTATGGTGAAAATGCTCCTATGCCAACTCCAGAAAACCATGGTCCTTGTATGCCAATTTCACTTTATGGCGCAAGTAAACAGGCTGGTGAAGGATTAATCAGTAGTTGGGTTGGAACTTTTGGATTACAAGCATGGATTTTTAGATTCGCCAATATCATCGGAGAGCGCGGTACTCATGGAGTAATTTTTGATTTTATTCATAAATTGAAAGCCAATCCAGAAACACTCGAAGTTTTAGGAAATGGATTGCAAGAAAAATCCTACATGGAAGTAGGTGACTGTGTTGATGGAATATTGCATGTAATGGATAATTCTAATGAACCATTGAACTTATTCAATTTGGGAAGTCATGATACTTCATCAGTGACTAGGATTGCTGAAATTGTTATTGAAGAAACTGGGTGTGATGGTGCTTCTATAGAATATACCGGTGGAGATAGAGGATGGGCTGGAGATATTCCAAAAGCCATGCTCAGCATTGACAAAATGCTTTCAACAGGATATGATGTGCGCTACAACAGTGAGGAAGCAATTAGACATACAGCTAAGTGCTTAATTAACGAAATAGGACTGTGAAAATATGAAATTAGAAATTATTGAAGATGAAAATGCAGGAGCAGTTGGAAGTGCTTTAATTAAGGTCATGTCATTATTTTTTATTGGAATTATGATTATTGCATTTACGGCAAATCCAATATCTGTTGGAACTAGCCAAGGCCAGAGGGCTCCAGATGTTGAAGGTAAATTTTACAATGGCTCAGCATGGTCTGAATTTGATTTTGAAAGTTACTTCAATACTTCTTGGCAAGAAGGAGATATTAATGGACAGTGGGTAGCCATTGAGTTCATGGATACTGATTGTCCTTATTGTGTCCAATCCGCTGAAGAATATGGTGAGTATGCAGATTATTTCAATGCAAATAATCCTAATTGGGATGGCGCTCATGTTAATTTCCTTGCTAGTGCTACTGAACTGAGTATCCAAGGTCACGATTCAAGTAGAAATGAAATTGAGGCATTTAGAGACAAAACTGGTGGCGAAAGTTGCGCTGGTGGGGATTGTAGTACTAGACCCGGTGCAGCACATAACTTCCCTTACATAGATGATTTAGATCAAGATAATATGGCAGAATGGGGAATTCCAGGTACTCCAAATTATTTCTTGATTCAACCTGATGGAATAATTGCATGGTCTTCCTCGGAAAATACAAATGAAGAAATTAGCGATGCAATTTTTAGATTAGTCCCTAGGGCAGGTGTTTGATATGTCCTCCAATCTAATACTTTCATTTTATTTGATTCCAACATTGATTGGATTTTTTATTGTTTCACCCTGGGGTAACATGCTAACCTCTTCACTAAAATCTAGATTCCCATCTTTGGAAACTGCGCGTGGACAATTATTAGGAGGATTGCAATTGATAGCATTAGCTGGTTTTGCAGTATCTACACAAACATTGTGGATATCATCAAAAATCAGTGAAGGGGGAAGTTTTTGTTCGACAAATGATACTTTCTCATGTGATGATTTATTAGGAAATTCCGAACTCAATGTAGACCCAATATTTGGTTTGTCTTGGGGATTAATTGGTATGGCAGTCTTTGCATTATTACTTTTCATAGTTTTTGTTTTACAACAAGACAGAAATCACCCATTAGCAGAGAGACTAATCAAAATGGGATTATTGTCAACAGGTATAGGAATTCTAGTTATTGGACTCCTTGTTTCTTACGAAATTCAAGAAGAAAGAATCTGTCTATACTGTACTACTGCTCACATCGCAAATATAGCAGCATTTGTTGGTTTCTTCCGATTGAATAAACTCTTCGATAATAACTCTGAATGGAATAAGTAAATGCAGGTGTTAGTTTGAATAATGAAAGTAAGTTTTGGTCTGTCGTGACAACAGTTTCTTTTATTATTCTAATTTTTATCGCTGCAAAGCAAGCAAATTTTTCAGTAATGGATATCTTTTCTTCCGAGGAAAAAGAGGAGGTAATAGAAGATGAAACAAATGAAACCTCTGAAATTACAAATTCTTCTTTAGATCCCGACCCTATTTCTAGAGAATGTCTTGATCACGATGGTTTGGCTAGACATGACCATGCTGTGCTGAAGATTTTTATTGATGGAGAACAAGAATTAATCCCAGCCAATATAGGAATAATGACAGATATTTGTAATGAGCAAGGTGAAGAAATGCATGCCGTTCACACCCACGATAGTTCAGGTCGTCTTCATATCGAATCAAATGAACCAATTGATATTCCAATCGGAGTATTCTTTGATATTTGGGGGTATCATTTTGATGAAACTGGAATTTTTGAATATAGGGTAAATTCCACACATGAACTTGTAATGACTGTTGGCGATACAGTAGTTGATTCATATGATGAATATTTACTTGTAAATACTTCTGATATCATTGAAATAAGGTATCAACTGAGAGAATAGTTAAGGGACAAATAGTCCTTCAAACAGAGCAGCATCGGTTTTCTTTTCATCAGTTTCTTTAATCTTAATTATAGTTACATCTATTTTATCATTAACTTCATATGACCTTCTAACTTCATGCAAAAGACTTCTTTGAACATCAGTGTAGTCTTCACCATATAGTATTGACATGTGATGAAATTTGATCTCATTAACTACTGCGATATACTCAACATACCATTCCTTCAATGGTCTCTCCTCTTTCCACTCAACATCTTCCCAAGCTTCTTCCATGATATATGATTCTCCTCGGAGGTTATCAAGTATCCGGTCTCATGTTCAATTTTGTCCGAAAAACGGAAAAATAAATCCAGTTTATGTAGTTTAACTGCTCATTTATTGGTTTTTTGATAGTATTTCCATAAAAAACCTACGAGAGTAAAACCAATTAGAATTATCAAAAGATTATCCCATGATTCAGTATTTTCTAAATCTCTAAATGCAAATTCAACAACACCGTAAGTAGAGGATGGCTCATCAGAAGACAAATTTTGATACAACTTTTCATGAATCAAAATTACACTAAATTGTTCTTCTTGCTCAAAGGTTACAGAAAATCCAGTTTTACAAGAATTATCATTTACACTTGAGTGTAACATTCCATCTGAATATGTGATGGAGTTGTTTTGTATGTTACATTCTGCAACTCCATATACAACTCTATCACGTTCTTTGCCACCAGGATTGTCAAATCCTTCAGGCACCAATTGAGAATGCTTAACCAGTATGAATGATAATTGTGAAATATTTTTTCCGTTGTCTAAATCATTAAAAGTTTGTACTGAAGCAGTTATAGTGTTATTATTATTCTTTGAAATGAGAAATCCTAATTCACTTGGGTTTAGATTTGTAACTTCTTTCGAGAGAATATCTTTCTGCACATCAGGCCATGATTGTGAGCCGATTCTTTGTTGACCGCTATCAACAATGAAAGTAGGAGTAGAACCAACTCCAGGATGTGTAATTTCTAGTCGTTCAATACGATGTTGAGATGCTGGAGGTTGAAAAGCATCTAAACCATCAGTCGGATGATATGTTACCATTGCTATACGTGAGCCATGGGCATCTGCAACTTCCATCAAGTATGGATCAATTTCAGCACAACTCTGGCACCAAGTCGCACTTATTTCCTCAACTAGAATACTTCGTCCACCTTCAACTAAGATAGAATCATTCCATTCCTCGGATGCATCAACAATCAGTGCACTCGATGCTGGAATGAATAAAATTAGACAAATCAACATAGAAAGTAGACAATCGACAACTGACAATTCAAGACCATCTTCAGACCATCTTGCCATAATCATCCGAAGAGGTCGACCCTATTCATCCCTATGCTTAGATGATTTACAATAAGAGGTTTCAATTGCGAGAACCTTTTACAGTCGTTTAGGTGAGGCTTCATGGCAGACCATTGGATAGAGAATCATAAACGAGATTCTTGGAGAAGACAAGCCAAGGCCAGTGGTTACAGAGCTCGCTCAGCATTTAAGTTAATACAAATCCAAAAGAGATTCAAACTAATTAGGGAAAGTGACGTAGTTCTCGATGTAGGTTGCCACCCGGGTGGTTGGGCACAAGTTGCTGTTGAACTGACTGGAGAAGATGGGGTTGTAATTGGTGTTGATTTAGAGCCTTGCCAGCCAGTAGAAGGTGCTACACTATTAGTTGGAGATATTACTGAGGAATTAACTCAAGAGAGGATCCTCGACGAGTTACAAGGTCGTCCAATCAACACTATAGTTTCAGATATTTCACCAGACATCACTGGTAAATGGGATGTGGATCAAACAGTAGCAATGACTTTAGTAGCAGATGTTTTTGATTTCTCAATGAAGTTATTGTGTAAAGGTGGTTCATTTACTTCAAAATTATTTCAAGGAATCGGAGTCGAGGAATTAATTAAGGCTGTAAAACCTTACTTCTCCGATGTTAGAAGATTTTCACCAGATGCTTCTAGAAATTCATCTTCTGAAGTATATTTAGTGTGTCGAAATTTTATGCCATGGATGATGGAAAAAGATATGTCGATTAGATCTACTTATGAAGAATTACTAGAACCTAAGTTAGGTGGCCATGAGATAGTTGAAGGTCCAGAAGAAGTTTTCACATCATTCAAGGTTAGAAGAAAGAAAAAATCTAACTAACCTAACTTTGATTAACATAGGATGAAATTCTGTTTTTATGGAAAACAGACCATCTAGTAGGAAATTTAGGCGAAATAAAAAACAATTTAGAAGAGAATATGTCAAAGATTTACAACCAAATCGAGTAGTAAATCGACTGGAACTAGTAATATTGAGGATTTATCCAAGGAGAATTATTCACTCCGAGAGATATAATGGACCTTTAGCGGCATCATGTGGAAGGGATGAAACGGGATTAGTCGGATTAGTATTATGGGGTGAGCAAATAGATAGAATTAGAATTGGCGATGTCATTAGAATTGAATCCGGATGGTGTTCTTTGAGAGATGGAGAATTGGTTGTTAGTACTGGTCTATCGGGTCAAATAACGGTTATAGACCGCTAATTCTTCAGTCAAAATGGGTATTTTTCTAAAATAAAATCTCACGCAACCATAAAGAAGGGTAGGGCGTGGGGGGCTTTGTTCCTGAGGTATATTCATGAGTGAGAGAGCAGCAAATTGTACATCATCTGGAGTTCCGTTAGTGGAGGAAGGTTCAACCAGTTTCCCTTGTCCTGGATGTAATGAAATGGCGATAGGAAGAAGCCCAAGATGTAGAAATCAAGGAGTCCTATACATTTGTTCTACTTGTGATTATCAAGGTCCCTGAGGTGAAATTATGGGTATGGTAGCAATGACATATAAGTTGAATCCTAACTCTGAAGTTGAGGATATTAATGCTGAATCTATCGCAGAGGCCGTTAAGTCTCTGGCAAGTGATTCTTATGATATTCAAGCAGTTGATGTAAAACCTCTTGCTTTTGGTTTAAAATTTGTTCAAGTACACGTTGTTATGTCTGACAAAGAAGGTGGCTTATCCGATGCCTTTGAAGAAAAGATGTCCTTAATTCACGGCGTGGGTGAAATTGAAGTCTTATCTATGGGACTTCTTTGAAATCAAAGTTGTTCTAACGGACATTGCATGAATTCTCTAAGTAGGGTAGTTGCATAACTACCAGATGAAAGTGTGAATCTGAATCTTATACACGCACCTTCAGGGTTCCAGCGACTATTTTCGCTCGGACCTTTTTTCCATTTTTCACCCAAGGTATCATCATTGACAATTGGTACAGTATCTACATGGAAATCCCCATAACTTGTCACTAGTGCTCTTCGAGTACCTTTAGTAGAAAGTCTAGGTATTTTCTCGATGAACCAATTTGCATCTTCTAATTCCATGTCTTTAATGACAGTTTTTTCTATTTCTCCACTAATTCCATCACATGAAGAAATTTCACTACCTGGTAATGGTCCAGTAGGGGTTAATCTCCCCAGTTCACAATTTCTTTTTATTCGTGGCAGAGTTCTATCTTCAACTACAATACAACTTCCAGCATCTAACTGGCCTTTTTCATCTATTCTACCAACAAGATCTCCAGCCACAGGAACAGATATTGGCAAATTTGCAGAAATTCTAGCATTAAGCGATTTATTAAAAACAACTGATTGAAGCGCATGAATGGTCATCAACTGAAGATTATTTGGTAATTTTTTAATTGCAGCAACCCAATCCTCAGGTTGCCTAATTATCTGTTCTAACATTCTTTTCTCAAATCCCAGCCACTTTGGTATTATTTCTAATGCTTCTTCAATAGGTCCGTTTTCTCGAATGAATTTTCTAAAATTTTCTACATCAGTATTTTCTGTGATACCTTTCATCGATAAATACGTCATTACCGCATCTTCCCATCTATCTGCGATGATATGTCTTCCAACCTCGGCAGTAACCGGTCTTCCAGAACCAAATCGTTGTGGTCCAATCCAGTTAGGAAACAAGTCTTTCCCAACATTTTGGTCTAACTTGGCTTTAATTCTCTCAACCTCTGCCATTGCTTCTTGTTCAGTCATTGGAGTTCCATCCGAATGACTGCATCCCCGGGCAACAATTGTGAATCGATTACCTCGGTGATTTCCAAATCCAATTTTCTGATGAGTTCGACCTAAAATTTCTATTTCAACATCGGGCATTTCAACCTGTGAAACTTTATTTTGATTTGCATCGATAACGAATAATTGTTGAGTTACAGCTCGCTTATCTTTAGTCCCAGCAAAAAATATACGATTCCTAGGGATACTCAAAATACGTGCTAGATTGGTACAAAATCTATTGGTTTCCCAGTTAGTGAGTGTTATTCTAGCAACGGTGAATCTTCCTCGTGGGTCTAAATGTAAAGGGGTAGAAATTTCTTCTACCCTAAAATCAGTTGTACGAGATTTTAAAACACCACCAATTCCATTGGTATCGGTTGCATAACCTTCTAATCCTATTATTTTGGATAGAGGGTCAAAAGACATCAATAAAGCCTCCTCAGAGGCTTACGGCTGAGAAATCTTTAGTAATATCTTGAACGATATCTTTCAACAGTTTTTCAACTGAAACTTTTCCCTTAGTACGGATGAAAAATTCGGGATCATCCAATTCCGGGTGGCCAGGGAAATAATTGGCATAGTCAATATTTTTGTGATTATTCAAGCGCTCACGAAGCATTTGAAGGGCGGTGTGACTCTCGCCAACAATTCTAAATCTCAGCTCATTTTTTTCCATGATAAGTACCTTTACTGGCATAGCGAACGACCTGTCGTGTCAACTACTTGTTTTGAACTTATCCTTTCACCATGACGTACGTTTAGAAAATAACTCAATTATGTACGAATTACCCCTTTACTTTTTTACTGAATCATTGTGGCCAACCTATGGACACTGCTAAACTGGAGGAGGCGATGGCCTCTTTCGCAGGACAGTTTAGAAGGTTATCAGTTCCGATTTTGTTGGTAACTAGCCTAATTACGGTCATTTTAATGGCTAATCTAATTACTTCACCTCCTAAATTCAATACTGATCTAGATGCTTTTGCTCCTGAATCGGAATCTAAAAATGCTCATGATAGAATTCATGAATACTTTCCTAATGAGACTAGACCATTATTTATTGATGTAGAAAGAGATGATGGTGGTAATGTATTATCTTTTGATCACATACTAATGATGGAGCAGCATCTTGAATCGATAGAAGAAATATCTTTAGAACAAAATAATTCTGTTGTTGTATGGACTACAACTCCAGATATTCTACAGCTTGCTTTAGATGAAGAATCGAATGGAACAAATTTGTCTCAACTAGATTCTTGGAATGAACTTTTAGATTTGATTGTAGATGACGATGTCGAATGTCGATTATCAAATGATGACCAATTTCTTTCAGCAGCAACTTATGCCTCATCTGCCTTATTGAACAAAGACCTTGATTTCAATCCAACATGTGATTATTTGTCTGACGGTTCCGGTGATGGTACGCCAGTTGCTAGTTCTACTCTATGGGTTTTGGAAATCGATCCTGATTTAAACGAAGAAGAAAGGAAGAAAGTCCAGGCTCAATTAAGGGAAAAATTTGAGCAGTTATCAGATGAATCAATTATGGATTATGGGGTTGTATCCCTGGATTTATTATCATATGATATCGATAGTGGAACTTTTGATAATTTAGCACTTTTAGTAATTTTAGCGTTAATTGTTGTAGTAGTTCTTTTGATTTTTGCTTTCCGTTCAATTAGAGATGTAGCATTTCCGTTGGTGGGATTATCCTATGCCTTGATTTGGACATATGGGGCTTTGAATTTATTCAATGTTGATTTCACTGCATTAGAAGTTGCTGTAGCGCCTTTAGTACTTGGTTTAGGTATTGATTATGCAATTCACCTTCAGAGAGCACAGGCTAGGCTCAGGGAAGATTATTCAGATCCTGCTGAATCATGGCTCAGGGCTTGCGCCAAACTTTCAGTGCCCCTGTCTCTAGCAGTAATAACTACTGTTGCAGCATTTTTGGCCAATGTTATTTCTCCACTACCTCCACTTGCGACCTTTGGTTTTGCTCTTGCATTTGGAGTAATTTGTGCCTTCGTCACCTCTACTGTAGTGGTAGGTGCATTACATGTTGTAATTGATTCACCGAATAATCCCAAGACTTCAAAAGCGATTACTATGCCTGCTTTTACTAATTCTCTAGTGAAAGTTCAACAAAAACAGCAAGTAAGTATTTTCCTAGTTGTAATTTTGCTTTCAGGTGTATCTATTTTTGGAGCAGCATCTTTAGACACTGATTTTGATTTGGGAGACTTTGTTGACCCCGACATGGAGATTATGTCAGTAAGAGATGATTTATCGACAAATTATGATAGCGCAGGTTGGAAAATTATCTATGTTCTTTTCGAACCTTCCGATAGCAGAGTATACATTGAAGGAGATTCTGATTTACTCAATGAGTTGAGGGGTTTACACAGTGATTTAGAATCTAACCATGATGTCGTTGGAACTGATGGTAAACTTCGTTCACCGTCCTATGAGGGGCCTTATGTCATACTCCGTGATGCTATTTTGAGAGATAGTAATTTTGGTGAATTACATAATTTGGAAGTGATTGGTGATGGCGGTGTTTATGTTGACAATTATAGTTTAGGGTGTGATTTAGGTGCAGCATTCAAATCTTTGATGGATAACAATACAGTTGCTGATGCAATTAGTGGAGAAACATGGTCAAAAAGGGTTGAAAATAGTGTATATTTAGAGGACTCAAACATTGTCTATTTGAGAAATGAAGTGCGTGTAGAAGCATCTACTTCTGTGCAATCAGAGCAAGTTGTTTCAGATTTTGAAAATATGCTTGGAGATGAATCTAAAACAGGAACATTAAGATATAACCTGGCTTCAAATTCCGAACTTTATGTAACAGGAGATTTGGCTATGTTACAATCTGTACTTGATGGAATTACAATTTCCCAAATTAAGTCAACTATCATTTCCTTGATTGTATCATTTATTGTTCTAATCACATTAACGAGGAGAATACTTCCTGCGGTTGTAATTTTATTCCCAGTGGGTGTCGCATCATTGTGGGTTGTTGGTTCAATGGCTGCTATTGGACTGAAGTGGAATGTTTTGACCGTTATGGTTACGGCTCTCACATTGGGTATTGGAATTGATTATTCAATACACATGTGGCGTCGTTTTGAAGTTGAATTATCTAGGCGAAAAACGCACTGGGATGCACTTAGAGCCTCGATATCAACTACTGGTGTCGCATTGATAATGAGTGCCCTGACAACCGCACTGGGATTCTTAGTGCTATTATTTTCTCCAATGCCAGTAATACAAGACTTTGGTCTTATTACTGCAATCACAGTATTCTTTTCACTGCTTCTAGCATTAATTCTACTTCCTGTTGTCATGGAATTATCTGCTAGGAGTAAAGAGGAACAAGTTACGGAAAAAGAATTCAAACCACAACTTGATGAATTAGCTTAATTAATAGAAAGAGCTTCAACGATACTAGTCATTTCTAGCCCCTGCTCACGGGCTATTAGAGCAATACATAACCAATTACTAACCATCCCCAAGGCATTTTTCTTACGTAAGATTCGTCTTTCAATTTCTTCCATTTCAAGTTTCGATTGTTTTGAAACAAATTTTTTCAATCTTCTTTCAATTTTTGACCTCGGATCTTTGGAAGTACTTTCAACACTGACTTTTTGTTGTGATGGTTGATTTAAGTCCTCATTTCCTGGAGAATTATTCGATAATAGTTCATCCTTTTGGTTGAAGTCCTCAAATTTGACTGAGTCGTATTTTACTGGGCTAATCAAACGTGATGGTCGAGGAAACCAACCTAATGGAGTAGTGATTGAATTATTGGTTAAAACAGAACTTAGAGAATCTAAATCACCAATTAACCAACCGGAGTCGATCAGCGCTTTTACCGAACCACTTGCTTCTTCGGGAGACAACCATCCCATATCAAAAGATAAAATCCTTTCAATATCTAAGTCAGAAAGCGTTTCACCACTTCGAAAGCAAACTGCTAGTACTCTGCAGACATCCTCAACATCTGCATCGGCCATGATTAACAGTAAAGGTTATTGTTTTTCAATTTAGGCATGTATACTTAATAAATTCTAGAATATGTAATATAATACAATAGGTTCTTGTGAATCATCATGCTGCGCGCAGTTAGGGGGAATAAGAATTAGTAGAGAATATATTGCTCGTGACCCCAGAACAGGTAAACCAATTAACATGGGAGGTCGAAAGAATATCAACCATGTTATCGAGACGGAAAGCGGGCCTTGGATGGCAATACGTAAAGAAGATATCATCCCTTTGGCCAGAGGTGAAAAAAAATATGTCGATGTTAGTTGGAAAGGTAAGAATTTGCAACTAAGTCAAATCGATGGAATTATTGCTTTAACACGAATAAAGGATAAGGGTAAGAATGCTTCTGATGCACATAGAACATTGTTACTTTCACTAGAAAGTGAAGTTCCAGAGATTCGAGAAGCCGGATTAAAAGCGCTTCCCGAAGTAGCCACTCAAAAATCTGATGAACTCTTCGACTGGCTTTCTGTACTTCTAGACGATGAAGATCTCAAAGTAAGACAAGCTGCAAGTAAATGTCTATCTCTTTCAGCACCTGTATTCCCATCAGGCGTTCAAGTTATTCTTCAAAATGAATTACGTTCATACAATAAGCAAAGAATGGAGGCTGCTTGGAAGGGATTGAACTCACTGTGTGAAACTTGGCCTGAAGTAGCCTGCTATCATATGGATTCATTATTTTTAGAAGAACAACCAATCTATCGGCGTAAGGCTGCCAATTTGTTGCGTAAGTTACTTGCAAAAGGTGGCTCAGTGACTTGGGATTTAATTTCTTGGGCACTAGACGATGAGGATGTTGAAGTTCGTCGCTCGGCTGCAAAGACACTACCTTCCTTGGCTCGAAATGAGTCGAGATTAGCGACTATTTTTGCCGAGCGAGCAATTATAGATTCTGATAATAAAGTTAGACTAAGTGCAATTAAAGCGATTCAAGCATTAGATAAAGACCATGGAAGAGCGAGAGAATTGGTGCTCAAAGGTGCATCCTCAAGTGATGTAAATATCAGGAGAGCATGTATAGATATGCTTCCAAGACTTTACTCCGAAGAAGTATTACGTGGTGTAGCAATAGATCTTTTGAAGAGTGAGAAAGATGAAAAATTACGTGAGGAACTAAAAGAGATGACCATAGATGAGTCACTTGAAGGTTCAGAATTACAGAAAAATAAATTCTTAGCACCTGCACCATCGGTTCCTAAATTGGATAGAGAAGTTGCTGAAGCACATGGTATACAAGTTGGACTTGAACAATTGCCACATTTAGATAAATCAACCGAAGAGAAAAATAAGATAATTTCTGAAACCGAACGATTGAAAAAAGAAAAAGAAAAGTTACTAGAAAGCGCACAGAAAAGCAATCCAATGTATCGTTCAGTTAGTCAGGACGAGATGATGGGATATGATGATGAGGATTTTTTGGACGAAGATGATGATGATGAATATTAATTTTAGAATCAAATCTTATGTCGGCATTGTTAAGAAGGGGTCTTCGGTGGACTGGTTACTTAAGAGGTGTAATTATGAGTGATGCTCCTTTCAATGACAAAGCTGAACAATTCGACCGTCTGTGGGATGGATTAACTCCAAAAGGAGTAAATAGAAACAAATCTCTAAAGTTCCGTCAATATATTTTGGAACATGTTAGACAGATGCGCAGACCTCTGAACCGTGAGAATGCCCGTAAATATTGGATGGGCATACTACAGCAAGAAATCGCTGAAAAAGATAATTTCTAATTACATTTGTAGGGTTGCCCCGTCTCGGTGACCCGCTTGAAGTTGAGACGGTGGTGAAAAAATGTTCACAAATACAACCTTTAAATCATGGGATTTACCCGAAACATTGCATCAAGGATTAGATTCTCTTGGATGGGAATTTGCTACTCAAGTTCAAAAAGATACTATCCCTATAGCTAGACAGGGATTAGATCTAATTGGTCAAGCAAGAACTGGTTCTGGTAAAACAGCAGCTTTTGGAATTCCAATTATTGAATCATGTTCGCCAAAGGGAATTCTACAGGCATTAATATTAGCTCCAACTAGAGAATTAGCTAGTCAAGTTTCTGAAGAATTAAATACGATTCAAGGGGATTCAGGATTAGTAATCGCAACTGTTTATGGTGGTACAGATTTAGAGAAGCAAGCTCGTAAACTTCAGGATGGAGTTGATATCATTGTTGGAACCCCTGGACGAGTAATGGATATGACAAAAAGAGAATTTATCGATATGAATTCACCATCAATTTTTTGTCTTGATGAAGCGGATAGGATGCTTGATATGGGATTTTTCCCTGATATTATGTGGATAGTTGAAAAGATGTCAAACCGTAGTCAAACACTATTATTTTCTGCAACTTTCCCTCAAGAAATAATTGATGCAGCAAATGAATTCATGAATGAACCTGAATTTATTCTTACTAATACCGAAGAACTAGATATTCCACCAATTGACATGTATAGTGTAAGTATCGGTAGAACGAACAAGTTGTGGGCATTATCTAGGCTATTGCTAAGAATGTCAGATGAAGACCAAACTATAATTTTCTGTAATACAAAGAGAATGGTCGACCTAGCAACACAGAGGCTGAAAAAGAAAAACTTTGAGTTAGAAGGATTACATGGTGACTTGAATCAAAATCAACGTGAACGTATACTAGATCGCTATAAAAATGGAGAAATTAGTACAATTGTTGCAACCGATGTTGCTGCACGTGGAATAGATGTTGATGGAATTACATTGGTTGTTAACTATGACATACCCAATGATATTGATTCATTTATTCATCGTGTCGGAAGAACAGGAAGAATTGGAAGAACGGGTGAAGCATGGAGTCTAGTTTCGAAAGATGATTCTCCACAACTTTCCAAAATCATTGCTACCTACAACCTCGATATTACCGAGTCTAGTATACCTGAACTTGGCGAAGGTCAATCTGAACTCATCAATCGACAAGAAGATTATCAAGAAACCTCAAATGTTTTNGGTTTCGTTACTGTAGAACTTGATGCATCCTCAGATAAAATCGGCTCATCAAGACAAATTTTGAACTGGTTTGTTAGTACAATTAAATGNGATGAACTNGCNATTGGAGATATTTCATTTGCAGAAAACAAAACCAAAGTTGAAATTCATACCAGTAAAATCGGTCTTGCGATAAAAGCTCTAGATAAGCATGAAATCAACGGAGTAAAGGTAAAATCTTCAATAGTTAATTGATTATTCTTCTTCTTGATAATCTGATTTCCATTTATCAAATTCATCTTTTCTTTCATACTTGAAAATGGTAAAAGAAGCAATAAGTACTCCAATTGCTGAAAGCGACCAAGCAGTATCAATGGCATTATCCCATGTATTTTGGGCTTCTATGCATTGTCCAGTCGAAAGTTTAGAAAATGAGCAAAAGTCTAGGGTTTCTTTTGCTTCCATAGCAGATTCATTAGTTGTAATAATAAACGCACTGAAGGAGAACATAATCACAACAAAACCTATCACTAGAAGGTGCTTTAATTCCCAGTTTGAACGGACTTTAATCCTCCAGTTTTCTGAATCTTTATTGGATTTAATTAGTTTGGAGGAACCTTCGACAAATTTGAACCATATTAGCCACATTACAATTAGAACTAGAAGAAATCCCCACTTGTATATCATCTCATGGTAGTTCCACATGCCATTTAAGCACAATGGATTATTAGGATCAAGATGACAATCAGAGGCTGCTATTGGATAAAAGGCAACTAAACGAATAATGTTTAGCACGTAGACAATACCACACATTACTGCTACAGAACGAAGTTTGAGCTTTTGTGGAATTCCGTCAGTCATTAAAATTAGTGTTGAAATGAAAATCATCTCATGAACACCTGCACATTCGTCTGAGACATATAATGCAACAATATCTAGTGTTCCGGGGAAATTAGAATTGTAAAGATTAACTTGTGTACTCCAACCATTATGTGTAGTCAGTGTCGCAGTTCCTTCTCCATAGATTAAATTAGTCAATTCATTCCAAATCCATGCTTCACTCATCTGAATAGGGACTAAGGTGTCAGATGGTTGAGTAATAAACCAATAAAAAATTTCAACACAAAGTAGAGCGAAAGGTATCTTCAGATATTTCTTACCAAGTTGGAATACCTCTGGCCAAGTTAAATCTTCGACTTTGGAAGTCGACTTGTTTGTACTGGCCATATTCAGTGCTAGAGGTTTATATTCATCAAATATAGGTATGCTAAATGAAAATATGGATGGATTGAAAAGTACTCTATTATTCCCTTAAACCGAGGGAGATGTCAATTCAATCTGCAGATAAAATTATTTCCCATCATTTGAATGTGATTGGATTTTTTTGTCCTATTCCTTTGGCTGAAACCAAAAAAGCATTACACGAGTTAAAGAAGGGAGATGTATTGGAAGTAGTTGCTGATGACCCTGAAGCACTCCATGATATTTCACTACTGATGGAAAGACTTCCGCATGATATGGATATTATAGATGATAGTTCAGGTGAATTTCGATTTATTATTGAGGTGAAATGATGGAGGATAAAGAAAAGATGAATTTAATCGAAAGTACATCTATTCCAAGCGAAGCAAAATTGCCGACCTCATTTGGAGATTTTAACATTAGAGTATTTCAGGAAGAATCTACAGGATTAGACCATGTCGCATTGACACTTGGCGAAATGGGAGGTCCAGACCCAGTGTTGATTAGAGTTCACTCCGAATGTTTGACTGGGGATGCATTTACTAGCCTTAGGTGTGATTGTGGTCCTCAATTGCAAGCTGCATTAAAGGCAATTCAAGAAAAAGGATGGGGTTGCTTACTATATTTACGCCAAGAAGGTAGAGGTATAGGATTACATGCAAAAATTCAGGCTTATAGGTTACAAGATCAAGGAGCAGACACTCTTGATGCCAATCTCATGTTAGGACATCCAGCAGATGGCAGAGATTACAGAATAGCAGCACTTATGTTAGAGTCATTAGATATTGATAGAGTTAGTTTATTAACAAATAATCCAAACAAAATCGAACAACTAAAGGAGTACGGAATCAATGTAGTTGAAAGAGTCCCACTAATTGTTGGTGTGGGTGACTCGAATAGGGCATATCTAGAAACAAAGGCTGAGCGAATGGGGCATTCAATACAAAGTGAACAACTGGAATAGAAGAGGAGGGCCGTGACCGAGAATCGAACTCGGGCTGACAGAACCACAATCTGTCGTGCTAACCCCTACACCATCACAGCCATCAGGGTATGTAGGCCTCATGTGTTTGGTATTTCAATAATGCGCTTTCACTTGTAATAATGAATTCATGCCAATTAACAATCTTTTAACCTCTGTATTCAATAGTTATCGTTTCTTAGAGATATCATGGCAGAGAGAGTAAAGCAATTTACTTTGGTTTCATTCATGATATTTATCATGGTGATTCAGGCATTTGGATCGGTTACTGCAAGAAGTGTTCATTCTGTTTCTGACTTCGATTTATTTCCTCAAGGAGATTTTTCTGATCCTGGTGATTGGCAGACAGACTCTGGCGTATCATTTCTTACATCTAATGCGCAATATACTGAATCTATGGTTGCAGATAACCGGATGACGATAATCCATAGTAGGCCAGATAATTTCCAAACTCTATCTATTTGGTCACAAAATTCTGATACAGAATCTAATTATTCTACTGGACAACCAGATTCACAATACACCTATACTTCAGGTCCGGTGATTGAGCTAGATGATTTCGATACATCGGCAATCAATTCTTATGAATTAGTATCTGTTTCGGTCGTAGTAGCATTTCACATCCCTGATAATCTAGAACAGGATCAAGTGCAATTTGTGATGAAATATGATGGTAATTTTGAAAATTTAGTTACCTTTGTTAATACTCAAGGGCCAATTGATTACATGAATAATACGCTCTGGTCAAAGAATATAACTACTCTATCCGAGTGGACTTGGCCCATGATTGAAAATCTAGAATTTACTCTAGATTATGTTTCAGTTGGTTCAACAGATGATGCAAGACTTGATGTCGATGCATTAGGGATAGAAGTAATTGTCAAATATCCGTGGTATGGAAGTGAATGGGCCTCAGCCTCTTCGACATTTTCAGGTCATTCTATGCCTATAGTAGATGTTAATCTTTCATCTGGTCAGTTTGACAATATGGCTCTATCTCAATGTGGATTAACTCCAAGTATATCTGGCACTACAGGCTCTTGGACAAGCGGAATAATTCAAGCGCCACCTAGCCAAATTATTGGAAGAATACATTATTCCTTACAAGATTCCAGTTCAGATGATGTCCTAATGGAAATTTCATCATCAAACGATGGTCAAAATTTCTCTCCATTCACTATGTTTAGCAATCATGATATGATAAATGAGAGTTATATCAAGATAAGAATTACTAGTACTGATTCTTGTATTTCTCAAATTAAAATGGACTTGAATGATTTTTCATTAAACATAAGTGGCAAAGTTTTTGGTAGTCTAGATGGTTTATCGACTAGTAATTCTAGGTGGAAAGCCTTTGTTAATGGGCAAGAAATAACATACCAACCATTAGCACAATTGGGTAATTTCAATTTTGCTTTGCCGATTGGGCAATACCTAGAATCTAACGAACACAGTATTGAGGTGAAAATTCAAGCATGGTTTAACTGGGATTCTACGGGGTCGACAAGTACAACTGCTTTGGAGATATCCAGTCTTTCAGTTGATGGGGGATATGATTTAGAATGGGATGAAGACCCTGTTTGCGAGTCAGTAGGTCCTCAAAACTTCTTAGAAGACGGTGGTGGAGTTTTGATTCCATTTATTTCCAATTGTTATGATGATAGGACAAGTAATGAGAATTTGACAGTTGAATTTGATGTTGAAGATGAGTCTTTGATTTCAGCTGATATGTCTCAAGGAGATATTAGACTATTATTAGGTGACGAACAATCTGGAGTTACAACTGTCTTAGTCACTGTTACAGATGAATCAGGTAATGAATGGCAAGATGCTTTTGTGGTTACTGTAAGTTCAGTTGATGACCCCCCAGTATTGAATGAATTTCCTGCAGTCGTCCCAGTTGAATTATATGTTTCTTCTCAAGTTCCATTTACATTTAGTGACATTGATTCCACCGAATTAACAGCCAATACAAATCGAAGTTGGGCTACGGTAGACTTAGACACGGGTTATATCACAATCACTGCTCCTTCGGCAGGATTAATTGTACCAGTCGAAGTAAATGTTTGTGACCAAAGTACGTGTACGCAGAGGATTTTAGATCTAGAAGTTCAGTCACTGGCAGATTTAGAGATAGAGGATATTTTGATTTCACAGGACGAGGTATTTCAACAAGACATTGTCCCAATTAGAGTATATGTAAGGAATAGTGGTGATTCCGAAGCAACCTTAGTTTCTGTAAGATGTCAGCAAGGGAATGACCTAATTGACCTTGAAACAATTTCGATTTTACAACCTGGTGAATTGGGAGTTGTAACTTGTGATTGGCAAGTACCAGAGGATATCTTCACCACTAATATAACAGTTGAACTCGATAGAGGAGAGATTATACTTGAGGGCAATGAAACCAATAATATTGCTATAATTTCGGTTGATATTAAAGAAAAGGTTGAACCAGATAGTAGTTCATCGAGTTTTGATATTTCTAGTTCAACTGTTTGGGTTGCGACAATTATTGTTCTAGTTTTACTGTTAGGATTGTTTAGATTTATTGCTCCGCCAAAGATTCGAAAGATAAGTTGAGAGAGATAATCATTTCACTCTCCTAATGTCGGATAACGCGTAAATGTACCTTAACATTGATAGGTGTAACGAAAAACAGAATGTTACTTTGAGACTGTGGGGGTCGTTCAACTTAGGTTGACAGAGTGGGTGTGGGAACATGTCTGTATTGAAAATAAGAATAGAAACAGAAGAATATATTTACGAGGAATTCGAAGAAGCTTGATTACTTTTCTTGTGTAGTCCATCTACGTGGATACAAGTCTTGATCAAGTAAGACCATATTTGGTCTAGCAACTTCGCCTGATTCCATATTAGATAATTTATCGGAGTCGACAGTTAGCTTGACTATTCCAACTAGTTCGTCTTTTAGTGTGAAAACTGCTAATTCTTTACCCGAACTAATTCCACTATCAATTTCAATAATTCCTGGTAGCATAAGAGGTGCTCCATGAGCAATTGCTGCAGCAGCGCTATCCTTGACATAAGCAGAAGGTAAATCAAGTAATAATTTCTCAACTGGATGAATTATTTTGATCATTGCTTCTGGCTTATCGCATTCTTTCCAAAGCCAATAAGCATCAGCAACCTGTTGTAAAGTGACACAGTTGTCAAGTTCGAAAGCCCCTGACTTTTCTCTTCTCAATTCTTTCAGTTCAATCTTATAACCCAAAAGTAATCCTAAATCTCTAGCCATGGTTCTGATATATGTTCCCGCCTCGCAATCAATACGAGCAACGAAATCTTTCCCAATCCTTTGAATCATCTCAAAATTATAGATTTTCCTAGTCCTTACTTGAACCTTTACGGCAGAAATTTCCGGAGGGACATTGTAAACTCTACCAGTCAATCTCTCCATTGCTAATGATAACGCTTCAGCATCAGGTTCGTTTGAACATCTAAACACAGCGATATACGTCTTATTGTGAGTCAAAACTTTCTTTGTAACTTTCATGGATTTACCTGCCAGTAATGGTAAAACACCAGTTGCAAAAGGGTCTAGAGTTCCTCCATGACCTAATCTTTCAAGTCCAAATAAATCTCTAACCCAAGATGCAACTTGATGAGATGTTGGTCCTGCAGGTTTATCGAGTAATATGAAACCAGACTCAAGTCTTTGTTCAACTGTTCGTGAATCAGGATGACCACCAATTGCATTGTTGGTTTCCGCCTTTGTATCAAGAATAATTCTACTCAATTCGAAACCTCCAAAATTTTGACAACACGCGAATATACTTCGTCTATGTCAATGTCAGTTGCATCCAGTACATGTGTGTATGGTTCACTCTGTTCAGGGCTAAAACCATACATTTTGATATATCTTTCAGAATCTCTCTTTGAGCGTTGAGAATTTTCTTTTAATGCCTGTTCAAGAGTTATATTCTCTCTCTTCGAGACTCTATTGGCTCTCTCTTGATCACTAACACTAAGCCACAATCTAACACATTGACTTTCCAACTTATATGCCCACCAACCTGCTAAGCGAGATTCTACAATGTCAACTTTATTTTGTTGAATGATATTCTTTAGATTATCATCCAGTTGTCGATCAATCATTTCATCTTCAATACACAGTTTACCAAAATCAGAAAGAGACAAGTTCCTTTTTTCGGCCTCGTCTCTAAATATCTGTCCTCCATTAATTGTAGTCCATCCAAATACTTCACTTAGCCTAGCTACTAGAGTACTGGTTCCGCTCCCAGGATGACCGGAAATAGTAATTCTTGGCATAATCACACCCAACGGTGACGACAAACAGTACAAATCTTATCTCTAGGGCCACTCTTTGTTATTATGTCACTACCGCAAGTAGGGCATTCTAATCCCTCAGCACTAGAGTAAGTAGCAATACTTTCCTTATCGTCATTAGTTGATTTAGGACTATCTTTTTTACTTTTATTTCCTCTCTTACGATTTGAATTAGATCTACTTCTTTGTCTTCTTCTTTTTGCATTTTCATCGACAGTTTTCGCCTTTCCAGCGACTAAGTGTAATAGCGGTTCTTTCAACTTATCACCTGCTGTAACCAACGGATGACTTCTATACCGAATCAATTTTATGTGTCTGTCAACAATCCTTCCCAGTGGTGCGCTCATGCAGATGTACGCACAAATCCAAGCAGGGAAAAACAAGAACTTATCGGATAGTAAATTCCACTCAGAGGTCCATGGTAATGATACATAGTCAACTCTAAATGTTTCAACAGTGGTTGTAAGCCAAGAGAATAATCCAATAATTATTATCATTGTAAACATCATTGGTTTCATAGCGCCCATCTGTATTTTCAATTGTTCTGGCATCATTTGTTGTTGAAGAACAGTAGCCTTTTCTTGAAGAATTGGATCTCTAGACATTCTAGCATCATTCATCATTCTTCTTACTTGTCCTTGCCGATGTCCAATGTGTGCTTGAGCAACCGGGTCTAGAAAGAAACTACGAAGAACTGTATTCATCAACATCGAGAATGAACCCAGCATTAAAACTGTGATAATAAAGTACGTTTCTTCAGGTAAAACAGGAGATAACACTGGATCAGCAATTCCACCAAGTGTACCTCTGATTCCTGGATTCATAATTAGTAATGTCATCAAGACCATAATCATGAGCATCATCATCATTGAACCGCCGGGGGGCTGCGGTGGAGGAGGGTTATTCCCACTTGACATGGTATGATGGAATCTAAACTAGGGCATGAATGTTGGGTTCAAAAAAACCTCATTTTGGCTAGATAAACTGTAAGGGGTGACTTTGAAACGGTAAAGTGACTACGGTTAACCATGCGACGTAAGCAACCACTAGAGGTAGACGACAAATGGAGACATCCACTACCGATGCCAATGCCATTCCAACCGGTATGTGTCACTGAATTAGAAGCATTGGAACAAATTGCTATGCTCAAGCATCAACCTCGAGTTTTTATCTGGACTGATGAGCCTAGACGTTGTCCTAAAGGATGGGACTATATTGCGAGTGTTCGTCAAGGAGTTCCTCCACAAGGTATCGTTGCAGAGTTAGATGCATGGATGGAACAGTACCCTGGTGCTTGGTTAGCGGTCGATTTACGTGATGGTGTAATCCCACCATCTACACCTAATTCTTTGGAACAGTTTCTTTCAAGTCTAAATAGACCTACGCTAATTATCGTAAGTAGTTCTTCAGACAATGAATACTGGCCACAATGGGTCTTACCCGACTTGTGATGTTAATCAAACGAAGATGAATTCACAAACAGTACATGTTTTTGCGTCCTTAGAACACATAACTGAACATATTGGACATTCCTTCTCATCAGATCCATCATCACTATTTTCTTCTGAATTGTCTTCAGTAGAAACATTTTCTGCTTCAACATTATCAGATTCTTCTTCAGGAGATGAATCAGAAGAATTAGCCTCATTCCATGCCTTAGCAGCATCTTCGAGTTCTGCTTTCTTCAAATATCCATTATCGTCATGATCAAAATTGGCCGCATGAGCAATGAATGCATCTCTATCATCAATTCCATGAGATTCCATCACTCTTTTGAGAACATCTTCTCTCCAAGTGACCTTAGGAGCTTCTTCTTCAGCATCTGCATCTTCGCTTACTGATTCTTCAGTTTCCTTTTCGTCTTCCTCTAAACTTGGTACATCTTCAGTTTCGACTTCATCACCAAAGTGAACTCCATGGAATCTGTTCAATGCTTCGGCATCGACTTCACCAGAACCTTTAATCTCAAATGAAACTTCTAATCTTTCATCCTTTCCAACAATAGGAATCATCCAACTAATGTGAGTTCCCTCATCGCTTTCTTCAGTATTCATTTCGCAGTCATCACGCTTTCCATCAGCACTCTTGATATGCCAATCTTTGATTTCAAAGTTAGATGGTATGACATCATTGATAAATACATCTTGCAAAGCGGTATCTCCGTTGTTTTCAAACAGAATTAAAACTTCATATCTTCCCTTTCCACCTAGTGGAATAGCTTGCTTTCCGGCAGAGAAATCTCTTCTGTGGTGAATTACTTTCAAAGAAGGAGGATCACTGCAATCACGAGAACACACAGGGCCAAATCTTTCAGCACTGAATTCAGTTCGAAGAGGTGCTACAACTAATTTATTTTCAGGTGAAGGGTCAGGAGCAACTAAATCATAAGAGATTGAAATCTCATCACCCGGATTTAGTCCCAAAGGACCTCTTGTTCCGATAGTCAGTGTCAATGTGTGCCCATCGCCATCAGGTGACTTGTGTTCTTTTTCAAGAGTTATTCCAGAACTCACTTCAGCTTTGTATTGTTCAGGTTCTAGTTCATTTCCTCCTATGCTAATCTTCATTGTTTCCAAATCTGGGGCATCAAATAAACCTGGGACGTCATCAGTTATTCGCATCAAATTGATGGTTGAAGAACCAGAGTTGGCTAATTTAAGAGACGCTCCAACTTTTTGGCTTCTGTATGAACGTAGACCAGTAGTTGAGTATGTTTTTACAACATCCGCTTCTAACACATCAAAGGAACTTTCTTCAAGAGAAATTGAACCTTCTGTAGAACGAACAGCTCTAGGTAAAATTGTATATGATAAATCATAAGTGAAATCAGGTTCAGAAGTTGCTTCTACTACTCTTTCATCAGATTCCCACTTTCCGTTAGGAAGTACATCGTCATCTACATCAGAAATATCGAATAGTAAATCATTACTTCCCTTCATGGTGACTTGAAGTTTAACTAGGTCAACAGCGAATGAAGATCTATTTTCGAAAACAGTCTTACATAGCCAATTGTCTGGTCTTTCATCTTCTCTTACACGCATGTATGTGAAACCACGACAGAACGCATCTAGTTCTTTGAAATTAAGACTAGAAAGAGTCGAGTTTGCAGTATAACTTGCAGATGCTGAACCAGCATTAATGGTCTTTGTACCAGATACTACTATTGCACCTTCAATTGACAAAACTTGCTTTTCCCCTGCCGCTAATGTTCCAACAGACCAAGTCAAATTATTATCCTCGATGACTGCCATTCCGGAGTTTTCGAAAGAAATTTGACTTGGAATCGGTCTGGTGACCTCTACATTTTCTATGCTAACATTAGAAACATTCTCAACTTCTAATTCAAGAGCTAAAGGTCCGCCATTGGGTCCGTTAGAAACAGACAAAGAACGTTCTTGTGAACGAGCTGGGTTTGTATCAAGACGTTCTCTCAATACTAACATTCTCATTCCATCGACCTTGTATTTCATACTGTAATTTTTACCTGCTTCAAGTTCGTCTACTGAAACATGGTCTCCACCAATATCAGTAGAATTGGCATTATCAAGAATTACATCAATATCATAGATTCTATCATCGCTTGAAGGATTTGTGATAGTTAGAGTTCCTTTAACGGATTGCTTTACAATCTCTCCATCACTGGTTAGGGTGGCTTTTTCTACCTCATGAAGTGAACCTTCTAGTTTATCTCCAGGTACTTCGTCAACCTCAGCACTAGAACGAATTGTAGCGCCTGCTTGTTCTCCGACTTGGTCATCAGGAGTCAAATCAATAGTTTCTTCAGAATCACCTTCGACAGTTGCAGGCGGCATTGGCGGTGCAAGAAGTGCGTCAGCAGAAGGAGTTGATAATAGCAGATCTGCGGCAGGTGGTGCGTCCATTGGCGGCATTTCTGGAGGTGCAGGTGGTGCGTCCATTGGTGGCATTTCAGGAGGTGCAGGTGGTGCGTCCATTGGCGGCATTTCAGGAGGTGCAGGTGGTGCGTCCATTGGCGGCATTTCAGGAGGTGCAGGTGGTGCGTCCATTG
>PADF01000011.1 GCA_002702945.1 Methanobacteriota archaeon | reverse complement strand
GGTAGAAACCCTGTATTATTCATCGCTATGCTATACGGAGCAATTATTCTAATCAGTGAAATCGCTTGGGCAGATTTATTCTAACTGGTGATATCTAGTGGATTTTTTTGACCTGTTTCGGCTAAAGCAAAAAGCAGAAGCAGACAATCCTAAAACTGTTTTTTATATTATTTTTGAAAAGGTTTCAATTCTTTTTGTTCTATTAATAATTCTAGCAATTGCTGTTGCACTTGAATTACCATCTTGGGGAATTGCTGCGGTTGTAGGACTTTCAGTTGGACCTGTTGTATATGGCCATTACTACTTCATTTACATTAGACCTGTATTAAAACAACAGGAAGGTTCATCAGTGCGTGAAGGTTGAGAAGGTTTAGTGATACTATGGGTTTGTTCGGTGATCTTCTAGATTTTATTGGCCTTGGCGGCATTACTGGGATAGACATTCTATTTGCTGTAATGGCAATAATAGGAACCGTTCTGTTCTTGATTTATTTCCTTCTAGTTATGCTCTTTGGGTTTGCAGACGATATGCTTCCTATCGACATGGACATGAGTGCGGATGGGATTTTCCATCTGTTCACGATACAAGGGATTTTGAGTTTCATGATGATGTTTGGAATCTTTGGTCTTGCTATGACCCAAGCTGACCAACACTCGCTGATAGCAATCATTGTCGGAGTTATCGCAGGTTCGGTTTCGATGTACATAGTTGGGAAAATTTTCCAAATGATGAAAGGTCTTGAAATGGATAATACAATCAAATATTCTGAAGCAATCGGTGCTAAGGGGACCGTTTACCGCACTATCAACGCTGGTGAACATGGACAAGTTCAGGTTGAATATCAAGGTGCTCTAAGAACATCTGATGCAGTTGCAAAAGATGACAAACTAACCATTCAAACTGGTAAATTCATCAAAGTTATTGACGCAATAGGTGAGACTTTGATTATAGAACCACTGGATATTTCTACTCATTCTGAAGAGTAATTCTGTTGAAATTGATTTGCCATGGCGGGTCAAGCCTCATAAAGTAGTTCTTTGTCCTCTAAGCATGGCCCTAGCAGAAAGTCTAATTGTGATTGGAATTGCATTATTTGCATTAGTCGTTTTATTGACAATTTATTTAGCAACAAGCAGATATAAATTAGCCCCTTCTGATAAAATTCTAGTTGTATATGGTAATGTCAAGCAAGGTGGCGCTGCTGCCTGTTATCACGGTGGTGGAAAGATTGTTTGGCCGCTAATTCAGCACTATGCATATTTAGATCTAAAACCAATGACAATCAGCATCAATCTAGAGCACGCTCTATCACAACAAAATATTCGTATTAACGTTCCTTCAACATTTACAATTGGTATTTCTACAGCCCCTTCAATTATGTCAAATGCTGCTGAGCGTTTGCTTGGTCTACCAACACCACAAATTGAAGACATGGCAAAAGAAATCATCTTTGGTCAACTACGTTTGACTGTTGCATCTCTAACAATTGAGCAAATCAACCAAGACAGAGAGGCTTTCCTTAGAATGGTATCAAACAACGTAGATACTGAATTGCACAAGATTGGTCTTTACCTAATCAACGTTAACATCACCGATATTACTGATGAGGCTGATTATATCAAGTCCATTGGTGCAAAGGCTGCTGCTGTTGCTATTGCTGATGCTACTGTTGACAGAGCAGAGGCTGCTCGTGATGGTGCTGTTGGTAAGGCTGCTGCAGACCGTGCTAGAGAAATCGAAGTTGCTAATAACGAGGCTGAATCTGACAAAGGACAGAAAGCAGCTGAAGCAGGAAGACGTGTTTTCGTTCAACAACAAGAAGCATTGGCTGTAGAAGGTGAAAACCAATCTAGAGCATCTATTGCTGCTTACAATGCTGACTTAGCTGAGAAAGAAGCAGAGGCTCTAAGACGTTCTGAAGTCGCTCGACGTAATGCACAAGCAGAAATTGAGAAGGCTCAATACGAGTTTGAAGGTCAAAGACTACGTGCTGAAGAAATCGCTCGGGAAGAAGTTTCTAAGCAACAAATCGAAATCGCCGCAGAAGCAGAGGCTGAGCGACAAAGAAGAATCGCAAAAGGTGAAGCAGATGCTATTCTCGCAAGATATAACGCTGAGGCTGAAGGTACAAAGGCTGTTCTTGAAGCAAAGGCTTCTGGTTACCAATCCTTGGTTAAGAGTGCGGGTGGAGATCCAAAGGCAGCTGCTACACTTCTAATGGTTGAGAAGATAGAAGAATTAGTTGCTCGTCAAACCGAAGCAATCGCTAACCTGAAGATTGACAAGATTACAGTATGGGATTCAGGAAATGGTGGAGAAGGTGGTAGCACTGCTAACTTTGTATCATCTCTAATCAAGTCTCTACCACCTGTTCATGATGTTGCTAAGATGGCTGGCGTTGATTTGCCAGATTACCTTGGAAGCATGAACTCTGACGAGAACTGATTGATTTACTTGGCTACCAACCAAAGGTTGTCTAATCGCTGGTTTATACCATTATTCAACCGTGAGTTTCAAAGCCTTAACGAGTTGCAAGCAATTCATGGCTAGTGACTTAGAGATTGCAAATGCTGCTACTTTAGAGCCAATCGAAGCGATTGCATGGAAGTTGGGTATTTCATCAACAGAACTTATGCCCATGGGCCGTGGCGTTGCTAAGATCACCTGGGAGGCCCTAAAGCAGAGGTTTTCAAAACCTCAAGGTAGTCTAGTTTTAGTTACTTCAGTCAATCCAACTCCATTTGGCGAAGGTAAGACTGTAACTACAATTGGTCTGACTCAGGCCTTATGCAGAATTGGACAATCAGCAACTTGTGTGATTAGAGAACCTTCGATGGGACCTGTATTTGGTATCAAAGGTGGTGCAGCAGGNGGAGGTCATTCACAAGTNCTACCAATGGAAGAAATAAATTTACATTTCACAGGAGACTTACATGCAGTTACATCNGCACATAATCTATTATCTGCATTAATTGATAATCANATCAAGCATGGNAATACAAGNAAATTAGACCCCACAAAAATCGATTGGCCACGTGTTATGGACATGAATGACCGTTCTTTAAGAGACATTGTTATTGGAATGGGTGGACCTGCAAATGGTCATTTGAGACAAGATCGCTTCGATATTACCGCTGCCAGCGAAGTAATGGCAATTTTAGTTCTTGCTTCAGACTACAGCGATCTTAGACATCGCCTTGGAGAAATTGTAGTTGGGCAATCTATCGAAGGCTATCCTGTCAAAGCCAAAGAAATAGGCGCTCAAGGAGCAATGGCACTATTACTTAGAAATGCATTTTTACCAAATTTAGTTCAAACCTTAGAAGGAAATCCTGCGTTTATTCATGGCGGTCCTTTCGCAAATATTGCTCACGGTAATTCAAGTATAATTGCCGATAAATTAGCTTTAGGTGCTGCAGATATTGTAGTGACAGAGGCTGGTTTCGGGTCTGATATGGGTGCTGAAAAATTCATGCACATAAAGGCTGCAACTTCTGGTAAAGCCCCTGATTGCGTGGTAATGAATGTTACAATTAGGTCGATGAAACTACATGGCGGAGCATTTGGAAGTAGAGGTGGATATCGCCCCAGTAAAGAAGAACTTGAATCTGAAAATATTGAAGCAGTTCAGGCAGGAGCAATGACAAATCTTGACAGACATATCAAAAATATGGCGGCATTTGGAGTACCAGTAATTGTTTCCATCAATAAATTCGCATCGGACACTGACAAAGAAATTGCGGTATTGAAGGATGCTGCTCATGCCAGTGGAGCTGTATCTGTAACAATTACAGAAGTACATGCAAAAGGTGGAGAAGGAGGCGAAGAATTGGCTAACGCTGTAGTGAAATCCGTTCAAGACCATGTTGCTGCTGGAAGACCGTTTACTCCATTATTTGTCAAAGATGCACCAATTTTAGATAAAATTGAAGCTATTGCAACTAGAATGTATAAGGCTAAAGACGTTTATCTGGAAGCAAAAGCCAAAAAGCAATTGGAACAAATAAATTCTTGGGGATATGGAAACTTACCCGTTTGTATGGCAAAAACTCAGTATTCATTCTCCCATGATGCTGGAAAGTTAGGTGCTCCAAGTGGATTCACACTTCCTGTTAGGGAATTTAGATTGAATGCTGGAGCAGGCTTTATTGTTGCAATTTTAGGCAACATGATGACAATGCCAGGATTACCAGTTCGCCCTGCGGCAATGGACATGGATATGGATGACGATGGACAACAGACCGGTGTCTTCGGGTGAACTGAATGAAAATACTGAAACGCGAGCCTATGTTATGGCGATTACGCGTAGAAACTGAAGATGACCTCTGGACACTTGCTAGACTAGCTCGTAAGGGAATGGATTTGGCTATGCTTGGAGAGCGTAGAGATCAAACCACAGGTGGAGAAGAAGGTGGTAGAGCCAAAGCAGCAGAAAGAAAAAAAATGTGGATTAGGCTTTCTATCGAGTCAACTGAATATCAGTCATATAGTGAAATTTTGAGAGTTCATGGAATAATTAGTGAAGCCCCGATTGATTTAGGTAGTTACCACACCCATAATGTGACAGAATTAGATGAAATCGAACTTACATGTAACACTCCATTTTTATCTACTGACACATCCTTGTTAATGCAAGCAATTGATGCTTCTAATCAAGTACAGGTTGCTCTAGCGGTTGTTGAAAATGATGAGATTGTTCTNTTTTATGTGACTCCTAGAGGACTCAAAGAATCCTCTACTTGGGCAATGCGAGGTGGGGGTAAGAGGGTTGATACCAAATCATCAAGTGTTACAGCCACTAATTTCAGAGCCAAAGTAATTAAGGAAATTACCGAATCTCTTGCCGAGCAAACCCCATTGATTTTATGTGGACCTGGACATGCAAGAGATGTTCTTCTTGGAGAGTTGAAATCAGCAGGCCAGACAAGATTCATGACTTCGATTGCAACCTCAATGTCTGGGCGAGCGGGTGCAAATGAATTGTTAAGAGAAGGTTTAGCAGGTTCACTTCTAGAACAATATGCAATCACAAAGGAAATCAAGTTATTAGAGGAAGCATGGACTCGTCTCTCGACAAAAGGTGCTATTGCTTATGGACATCAAGAACTGCTGAAAGCACTTGAAGAAGGCGCAATTGAAACAGCACTCATAACAGCAGATTTACTAAGAGATGGAAATGAAAAAATTGGTGATATGACTTGGTCNAAGTGGGCAGAAGGGCTTGAAGCAATAGGTGCTGAATTAGTTCAATGCTCTACCGACCATGATTCAGGTCAGCAGTTATTAGGNATGGGCGGAGCAGTTGCTCTGTTNCGGTACAGAATGTGAGGACTCACCATGAAAATTATCAAATTCTCNGAACTTGATGGAAATCCACGAAAGCAATTATCTGGAGCAAGATGGCTGATTCTGCACCATAGTGAGATTCAAAAAGCAACTTCAGTTTTGATGTTTACTGAGCTTGATGGCATTCTTGTTGCTGTAGANCACAGAGGTAGTGAGATTACAGATGGTTTATGGCAAAGAGCAGTTCATTTAATGCTAGTTGATACCAATCCAAAACATGCTGAAGAATTTCAAAGAAAATCCGGTATAACCAAAGTCATCCATGACCCTGAAAACGACATACTGCTCCATTGTTGGTAGATGGTGGGTCTGGAGGGATTTGAACCCTCGATCAACGCCGTGTAAAGGCGGTGTCATAACCGCTAGACCACAGACCCAGNCACTCCTGTGGGAACCCATTATTGAAACCAACGCCCGAGGGTTAAACTCAAATCCAAGTGACAANGGGGATAATGTATGGATGAAGATATCCAAGCCGCAGCGGCTCGTCTTGTAAGACGATTAAAAGAAGGTGGTCACTCNATTACTGTTGCTGAGTCATGCACTGGTGGATTACTAACCAGCGCTTTCACTGATATTGCTGGAGCAAGTAATTGGTTCAATCAATCATGGATTACTTACTCCAATGAAGCAAAGGTCAAGGAACTTCGTGTTGAAGAAGAAACATTGGAAAAGAAAGGTGCTGTATCAGCAGAAGTTGCAATTCAAATGGCAAAGGGAGCATTGGAAAGTGCGAATGCAGATATTGCAATTTCTATTACTGGAATCGCNGGACCTGCCAGTGATAACACCAAGAAAGAAGTCGGAACAGTTTATGTTGGAATCGCATCTAATACCTGGGCTAATGCAGAATCAACNAGAATAGGNGGGAATCGTGCTGAAAATAAAATCGGTTTTGTCCACTTTGCACTTTTGACCGCTATTGACTGCTGGGATGAAGCAATGGCCAAGGCTGAGGCTAACCGTAAGAAGTTGGAACAATTAGCAGCGGAGGCAGAAAGAAATAGATTGAAATTTGAGGTTGAACGTTCCAAAAGGGAGGCTGCTGCTAAGCAATCTGCTCCTTGGCAAGACGAATCTTGGAGTGAAAAACAAAACACCGAGACTGGCGATGAATCTATCGGCAGCCAAGTTGAATGGGAGTAATTTGACTTTTCAACCGGTGTGCTTTTGGACAGGTTGCGATACCTCTGTACATGGCTGCGACGGCTGAAGATATTATCCGCCTGTTGCGTCAACGTAAAATTCTTGCAAGTAATTCAATTCAAGAATTATTACAAAGTCACAGTGACCCTGCAGCATTACTCGATCTTGGGCCAAAAATTGACTTTCATAGAGGTGTTCTAAATGAGGAAAGACTTGATTTGCTCCAATCATTATTCGATGGTGACAAAAAACAATCTAGTATTTCTGCCAAATCCAACATCAATACTTCAGCTACGGATTTGGGAAGAGTTATTGCTCCAATTTCAAGTCCAGAACCATTAGATATTCATTTCCGAAATAATCTCCCTGATTGGAAAGAAAGTGATTTTAGCGAACTTGCAAATGATGCACCCGAAGATATTTTAGTGCATTATGACATAACCGGAAAAAGTATCACAGAAGGAAAGATGGGNGACATAAATGCATGCTTCAATGATAGANTNTCACAGATACGAAAAATGATTGTGAAAAATTCAAAACTGCCGAGNAAATACTCTGAAGTAGCAAGATTACAACGTGAGTCAAGTCGCTATCAAGGCTATGAAAATATGGCAGTTGCAATCGGNTTAGTNAATGAGCCNCGATANACNAAGAATGGNCATCTAATGTGGAACTTAGAGGATGAAACNGGAGAAATGACATGTATTCTTACTAAAAAACGCGGTGATGATAGAGACAGGGCCCATGAACAAATTATTGAGGCGGGATTAATGCCTGATGATGTAATTGGTGTTTCAGGAAACTTTAGTCAAACTGGAGACTTGTTCTATGTTGATGACTTACACTTCCCTATGGAAAATCGACATGAAAAAGCCTCTTCAGAACACGGGATTAGTGTGGCTTTCTTATCNGATGTCCACGTTGGTTCCAAAACTTTCCTAGAAGCACAATGGCATAAGATGGTTAGATGGTTCAATACAGATCCTCTTGCTAAAACCATCAAATATCTTGTTCTCTCTGGAGATTGTGTTGATGGTGTTGGAATATATCCCGGCCAAGATAAAGAGTTAGCAATTCCGGACCTTTTTGCTCAGTATTCTGAATTCGCAAGATTACTCGAATTACTGCCTGACTGGGTTGAATGTATTATGCTACCTGGAAACCACGATGCTGTAAGACCTGCTGAACCTCAACCAACGTTTGAAAAAGATATACAACAAGATTACAATACCACTACTTTTGTTGGAAATCCTTGTGACTTCTCGCTAAATGGAGTACGTATATTGTCCTATCACGGAAAATCGATAGATGACTTTGTTGCTGGATTAAGAACCGTTACTTATGCTGACCCNGTTGAAGCAATGNGAGAAATGCTGAGAAGACGTCATTTAGCCCCCCAATGGGGTGGAAAAACNCCTCTTTCTCCAGANCCTGAAGATGGTTTAGTTATCAGAGAAGTCCCTGATATATTTGTAACTGGCCATGTTCATGGCCATGCATGTGTTGATTTCAAAGGTACAACACTAATCTGTTCAAGTACATGGCAAGACCAAACTTCCTACCAACGAATGCTAGGTTTCCAGCCGAAACCTTGTATGTTGACAATTGTTAATCTTAAAAGTCATGCAACAACATCAATACCATTCGCTTGATTATTCAAGACCGAGGTATGGTTTTAGTAGCATCAAATCTTTTTCTTTGATAATTGGGACACCAGCACTCTCAAAAGCGCTAAGAGAAGATTCTCTACTTGGATTGAATCCAATAAATCGNNTTTCATCAACAATCANNGACAGATCCATTTCNGAGTCNCCGATTGAAACACAGTCCTCAGGAGAAAAGTTATGCATCGACATCAATTTTCTGATAACTACATCTTTCTTACTTGCATGTAAGCGACAGATTCCTTCATCTGAAAGTGTTTCATCATCATTGAACTTGAAACCATTGGCTATCCAGTCATCAACTTTCAACATAGCTGCTATCGAAGATACAAATATATCGACACCAGCACTAACTATAGCAACGAAGATTCCTTTGTCTTTTAATTCAGCAACTAGTTCCCTAGCCCCTTCCATCAATTTGACACCAGAATATGCCCTAAACAAAACATCTCGAGGAATTGGATCTTGCTTATCCTTCCACATCTTTATGTCGGAACTCATAAATTCAACATCGGTTAACTCGCCTTTTATGAATCGCTTCAAGTTCAATGAATTATCTGTACCAAAGTGGTCATGCAATGTTTTCCATGAACTTACAGAGTCAACTAAAACACCGTCACAGTCAAAGATTACACACTTGACCTCACTATCAGAGAACTTGCCCATAAATCACGGTCAAAGTCAATGATGAAAAAGCCTCGTTTTGTAATACCTTTCGGATCTACTAATAGATAACAATGTGAAACACTGTAAGCAGAGCTAAGACAAAGGCACTGAGGAGGGTTTGACCCCTCCCCAATGCTTTGTATTCACTATTATGTATCAAACACTTCAAGCAGGTTGATTCCAGGATAGTCCTGTGAACTTAACCAATAGTGCACCTTCACCAACTGGTGGAGCATATGTGATACTAACAATCGCATCGACCAATGGATGGCCATCAACGTGTGTTCTAACAAATATGTCATCACCGGAACTGAACGAGGAAACAGTCTCACTACCTTCATCAGTGGTCACATCACCAAAGGTGACTAGTGAATCACTATTGAATGGTGAGAAACCATAAACTTGATCAGTAGAGGCAAGGTTTACTTTATCTGTAACAGTATCACCATTAGCATCAACATATGTAACTTGAACTTCAACAGCTTGTGTTGCTAAAGCAGTTTGTGATTGTCCAACAGTAAACTTCCAGTGGTCAGTATCAGTACTTCCTGTATCCATGTTTTCAGCAGTAAAGGTAACTCTTGGTACACCCTTAGTATCAACATCTGCAAGTTGTGCAGCCCAAACATAGACAACACCAGACAGAACAACAGTGATCGCAACCATCAAGATAGTAGCAATAACTGGGCTCACTGCAGATTCATCATCAGACATTTCTTCTTCGAATGATTCTTCATCGTCTTCTCTGCGGCTTGCGAAAACCAAGGCGCTAACGAACAGACCTGTTAGACAGACTGCAATCAAACTCGGAGTGAAAGACGGTACTGCTAGAGCACCGATAGTTCCGACGACTACTGGTAGTGATTGTCCTGTGTTTTGCCATTGTTGNGCAGCGAATCCAGACTCACTAGCAATGTATGCATCAGATGTGTGTTGACAGTTGCTTTGTAGAACTACTCCAGACAGTGGAGTGTCTGCATCCATTGAGTTAGTAGACATTAGGTTGTTACACCAGTTTCTGTCTTCAAAGGCAGGTGCTCTGTTAGAGGTAGACTTACCTGGCTCAGACCATGGGTTTGGATTAGCACCAACTGTTGATAGGTGAGAACTTGGCTCATCTAGTTGTATAGTTGATGGGTCACAAACAGGTCCTGGGATACAGGTAACAACATCCATTTCAACCCACACTTCAGTGGTTTGATCTGTGATGAAGACTTGCCAGTCATCGATAGACAGAGATTGTCCNTATGCAGGTGGTTGGTAGTACTTAGGTAGTTCAGGCTCATCGTGTCCATCGCTGTGCACAGTAACCTTCAACAAGCGCTCATAGGTGTAAGATCCATCTTGGTTAGGTGGAGCATCTCCGGTAGTNGTTGAAGAGTAGATNCTGAAGTCAACTGGTACGTATGTTCCTGGCATGATGTTAGAAACACCGTTGAAGAAGAATCCTTCATCAGCTCTAAACTCATAGTCAGGTACTGCTTCCTTAACATTGTCAACAGTAACATACAGGTCAACTTCTACAGACTCTTGTTGGTAGTTGTTAGGTGTAAATGCTGTGTAGTTAGGCATGTAAGACGGTGGTGAAGCAGAGTCNCTTAGCGTCAAGTGCATTGGACAGTTTCCTGCAGTTGTTGGGTTGACTTGGTGTATACCATTATTGTTCAACATATCCATTTCCCAATCAGGAGCATTTGTAGTAGCNTCTTCTATCAAAGTAAACTGTAGTAGGTCAGGACCAGCCCAGCTAGTGGTGAAGTAGTTGCTTGAGTCACAATCATCAGAATCTCTTAGATTCCATGANAGGTCAGCATCAACGTGGTCAATGTCAGACTTGATTGAAGANAGGTCGAATGTCAGAGTATCTGGGTTGGTTGTATCTTCAACAAGAGTAACCTTGTAGTCTACTCCATCTGCTACCCACTCGGTAGTTGAATCAGCAGANTCGACAAGAATTCCGTTATTGTTGTTGTAAGTTGTGTCATCAGCAATTTCTGGGACATCGTTAACTGGAGCAACCTTGAATGGAACTACTACTGATTGAGCAGTGTTCTCACCCATCCAAGTATCNCCGTTTGATTCACAAACAGCCTTGGATGATGCACCAGTTACACCTGTAGCAGAGTTCAGACAGAATTCCTGTCCGTTGTCTTCAAGGTCCAATGTAATGTCACAAATTCCACCTTCTTCCCAGTCAGTGTTCTCTTCGATGACTAAGTCATCTCCAACAACTGAAACCTTAGNGAACTGGACACAATCTGCAGGAGTAGATACTGACCAAGTGTATACTTGGTCAACAGGGTCTTGCTCATTGGCCATATCTCTAATGTAGGAGTTTCCGGTATCATTTGCTTTAACACCAAGAGGTTCTGTGTAGGAAGAGAATCCTTCGCTTCTAACGTTCACATTGGTTCCATCGGTGTACAGATTCATTTGACCATTGTCACAGTTTGGATCAGCNTCTTGACGTGCATCACAGATAACTGGNGCATCATTAACATTGATTACAGTGTATTCAATTGATGCTGTGTCAGTTTGTCCGTGAGAGTCAACTACGGTAAATTCTAGTTCGAAAGTTCCGAATTGATCGTTGATTGGTGTAATNGATAGTGTTCCATCGACTGCAGACTGGTCAGACCANTCAGTTAGGATATTGTCAAATGCATCTATGTTGCTTCCAACTACATCCCACTTCATGTTTGCTTCAACATCTTGCTCGTCAGTAACGAAGGTTGCAAGTTGTAGAGTGTTAAACGCAG
Source organism: Methanobacteriota archaeon (assembly GCA_002702945.1). The sequence continues at coordinate 1,566 of PADF01000011.1, read as the reverse complement.
AGTCTTCGTAGACAGATATGTCTCCTAGAACTCCTNNCTTAGNCAAACTCACTGANGTTTCAGAACATGATGAAGAACAGTCGTACTTGAAACGTGCTTCATANCCAGGTNNNACNGTAAAGGNNATTGTCNGNGANNNGNATCCAGTCCANGAGGTACCAGAGGTCCATGTGGAAGAAGACCACCATGAACGTCCAACAGGTCTTGAATCAANCTCNAGTTGTCCACCGTTAGGTCCATCTCCAAATGAATCGTGCACTACAGCTTCGTAGGTTCCTTCACCTAGGATTTGGTCATAACACCACCAATCGCTCCATGAACTACATACGTAGAATTCAGAAGACTGAACTGGCTCTTCGGACAAGATATCAACAGTCGCTAGAATTTCTGGACATGCTCTTAGAATGTCGAAACTAACACTGTGGGATTGATCCATCAAGATTGGTTGTAGTCCTTCATCAGTTAGTGTAGACCAGTCGTAGTCACAAGTATGTCTTGCTTCTGCTTCAGTCTTAACCATGATATCATAGGTGTGTCCTGCAGTAGGTGTGGATGAGAACATAAACGAACGGTAAAGCATGACTTGATCAGTCATTGTACCATCGGCTAGATCTTGTGTTCCTAGTTCCATCTTGTAACTGTCAGTTAGAACCATTGCACCAGCAGTAATTCCACCAGCAGGGGCTGGGTGAACTACTGTTAAGTCTCCAGTTGTATCGTCGCTAATTAGAACGACTATATCGGCGCAATCGGTGTAAGAACCTAGGCCAGATATTGGGAAACTTGCTTCAACAAATCCAGCATCAGAAGCAACATTTAATGCTCCATTAGCAGTACTGGTTTGCCATCCGGTCAATGAGTGAGACATGAATGAATTAGTTCCATCAGAACCAATCGTCATCATGTGCTCTGCTCCAAATGGTAGAGTGTGTGTTGCTGAAGAATCAGCTGAATCTCCAGCAAGGTCGTTAGTGTTGAAGTAAACTACAATGTTATCATTAGCTCCGACATTNTCGAATCCGAAGTACATGTTAGTGNTATCAGATGTTACAAAGAAGTCAGGACTTACTTCACCAGGATATGCATATCCTGATGGNTTCAGATCATTTCCACCAAACCAATCATCTGCGCTAGCACCATCAACTACCATTGTATTCTCGAAAGTAGGTGTAGAGAATGCAGAGTAACCATTGTTGGANATAATGACTAGTCCGACTTCATTCAATGGTTCTTCACCTAAGTGGTTAGCATCGATTGAAAGCCAGTTAGACTCATCAACAATAGATGTTGCATCGACTACCATCTTAGCTTCATCCAGACTGAAGTCAATNGAATTAACATATGATTCGGTAGATGCATCGATTTGGTTTCCTGTACCAGTATCAACAATAGATGTTAAATCTCCAGTGGAATCAGAAACAGTTAGTGTTGTACCACTGTTTGCTGTGTTTCCACCTGTCCATGNGAACTCNGNTCCAGTNACTGAAACACCATTATTACCTAATGTGTCAACATTATCCATNGTNAGAGANTTACTGTTTGATACACTCATTCCGGTACCNGTTG
>PADF01000010.1 GCA_002702945.1 Methanobacteriota archaeon | reverse complement strand
TGCGGCAGTCGCATAGCCTGGCCATTGCGCTGGATTGCTAATCCAGTGGTGTTTCACCTCGGGAGTTCGAATCTCCCCTGCCGCGCCATCAATCAAAGAAGTCATCGAATTCATCAGCCATGAAATCGGTCATCTTTTGGCGGTTTCTAGCATCGACAACTCTCTTTAGACGTTTTCTTTTCTTTATTATTAATGGCAACATTATGAAACTTAAACAAATAGTAAATAGCACTACAACTCCCGCAATTTTAAATTCATCTTGTTCTAAACTCTCAGAAACATTCCCAAGCCATTCATTGTTTAGAGGAGGGTCTTCAGGTTCAGGCGGCACAGGTATCAAATGTTGGTAATATGACCACCAGTCATCGTCAATTTCTACTCTTTCAACATTTTGGGAAGGGTAACCAATGATACTTTTTTCGTTCCCTACCCAATCAATTGGTGCAAGGATATAGTAGTAAGTCCGCTCAGGTCTGATTCCATTATCTTCCCATCCATATTCAGTATAATTTCCAGTTTCTTGTGGTACAGCTTCGATATTAGATGAAATGGGTGAAATAAGTGAAATGTCGAGGTTACTTGGTTTTTGTTCTATTCTGTAAAGGTTCCATGTTACATTTCCTTCAGACTCATGTTCTGGCCATGTCCAAGAAAGATCAACCTTGTAGCACAGAGACCAATCATTTTCTATCTTGAAGCAATCACTACTATTGGTAAATTCCCAAGAATGTGTAAGTTGTATAACTAGAGAATTAGGTGGGATATTATCTCCGCAAACAAAGGTACCATCACCATTTTCATCAGTNGTTACATTTGCTTTTTCAAAGTAAACAATACCTTGCCTATCAATTGGAGCAATTGCATATGAAACGCATTCGCCCTCTTCCATCACAGTTGTATCATCCCAATGGTCTGTTTCTATTGAAAGAGAGGTAACATAACTATCGGATGTTAAATCATCCCATACCAACTGATTGTAAGGCTGATTTGATGAAGGGAAAACAGTACCTCCTGAAGATGGGACTACCAACCTGTATACACTCCATCCGCCGATGTAATCATTACTAGTTTCGCCAGTTGAATCCCAACTTAGACTGAATTTACCGCCAGGTGCTAAAGAGGTAGTGAAATTTGATGCNTCAATATTTGGAGTATTCATCTGGCCGATAATTAAGACAGTGGTCGGTTCATAAATTCGTAATGAAATATTTTCATCTTGTTGATTAATATCTATTTGACTTGAATCGAAGACACTCCATTCCGTATCATCCAAACTATTCAATTTTCTAATCTCCACTGTGCTAAAAGGAATGGTGCTAGGTAAGATTTCAGTAGGATTAAACTCAATATCCATCCAGTTTGTACCGGTGAAACTATTTTGTTGAGAATTAACCCCATTTAGATCAAAAGAAATCAGCATCAACGGACTCTTACCATTACCCACTCCATATGTTTCCCCAATCAAAGGTAATTTTGATTCTGATTCTATTATTGAGGTTTCGATAGTTGCGCTAGTTGCATGGAAGTAAGGTGAGTTATCATATTCTACGTAATAGTAAATATTCACAGAGTAGAATATATTCTCTGTGTTTCCAAAAATATCTCGAACAGTAAGGCGTAATAAGTGTTCTCCGAGGCCGATTTCATTTGCATTTAGAGACAGATTCTTATCATATCCAAGATTTACAATTCCTGAATACCACCAAGAGTAATTTATTGGTCCAGGAGCAAAAATATTAGCAAAGCCNGTTAAAGAAATAGTGTCATCAGTAGTATACCATTCTTTAGGATTATTATTTACGATATAGCCACTTAATTCAGGTATTATTATCTCAGTATCTTCTTCAACAATGTTATTTGTTGGTTCTAAATCAACACCTTCGTTTAGAATAGTCGGTATCGATATTACAATTTTTAAATCAGGGCCACTCGCAGTAATATCAAATTGGCAAAAAACGACTTCATTGGGTTTTACTGTTCCGCTTTGGCATGTGTCATCCCCTATAGTTACTCCATCAGAATTTTTTATTTCAAGTAGGACTGTGACATCATCAACTGTTTTATTGCCATAACTTGTAATCTCAGTAGTAACCATATCTTCTCCATAATAGTACGTAAGTGAAGAAGGGTTGTGCGTTGGGTGGAATGATACTACTCTTAAATCTAAATCATCATTTATATTAATTAGAATCTCATTCAGGTTATTATTTGTATACATATCAGAATTAGGATCTCCCTCAGAACTGAAAATTCCATACCTAAGAACAAAAATACCAGTTTCATTATGCGAAAAAGATGGTAGTGTCTTTGAAAACGATTTATAGAATCCAGAACTTGGGAAAGATGTGAAGTTAATGTATGATTCACCTAGTAACTGGTAGTTGCTGAAATTGAATAGTTTCCATCCGAAAGTTGCATTGAGTTGACATGAACCACATAGATTAGAAAAACCATCAATACTAATATTGTATGTTGTATTTGTGTTAAGAATAAACTCATTATTATATGTTGATAAATCATTCAACGATTGTAATATATTAGAACTGTAATCTAATTTTAAATCTACATACTCGGATGTTGAATTCACAGTAAATGATAAAACATCATCAGTTGGATTCAAATCCATTTGATCAAATTGGTAAACAATTGTCATCAATCCAGTGTACCCTTGGGGATTAAAATAATCATTAGAGGTGAAGGTCATAACATCTCCTGGTGAGATTGTGCCAACATTGATTATTCCATTATCATCGTAGTTTGTTACACAAACATTTGTTGGTTTGACACCTTCACATACATACCAGTTAAGTAATCTATTTGCAGGGGAAGGTGAATTGAAATTATTTTCAACAAGGGCTGTGAATTGTATTGAATCATAGGCAGCAATAAAAGAATCAGATGCAGGTTGCTCTGAATCAATAATTCCTAAATCTCCACTGGATGAAGCTTCAGAATTGGGTGTCATCATTATTGCCGAAATCGAACTAATCAATAGTAAAAATACGAAACTATAGCAACTTTTTCTGTTGCCGTCAAGCCTCGCATAGTTGGCACTCATACACCTTCGTCTCATTGAACATTCAAAGACTCATCGCTTAGATTCGACAAAAAGTGCCCAAATTAAGACTAAAACAACTCTGTCAATAGGTAACCTCATCTATAGCCATTTTCTGCCACAAACATGCGCAAGCATGCCACTAATTCTATTCAAAGGGATGAAGGTGGCCTTACTGCTGTAATTGAATTTCTTTCAGCTTTCACCTTATTTTTGATGATTTTAACAGCATTTCTATCATTAGCGCAATTGGAAATGGGCTCAAATGATACATCTGTAGATAGAATAGATCGAGCAGCATACAATGGTCTAGACAGAATGACATCAAATAGTGGGTGGTATGTACCTGTAACTGAATCTTCATTGGACTACAATAATTCGACCATGGATTGGCACAGAATAGATGCCCAAGGTTTATCGCAAGGTATTGTACAAGTAGGTTTAGTATTGGATGGCAATCTTGACTATGAAAGAATTGCTGCTTTATCAAATATCACTGAAGATTCTTTACTTAGTGGATTAGGTATTGATGATGGCTTTAGTCTCTACATGCAAATAAAAATAATCGATAGTGATAATATTTCACGTATTGGGCTTAATTTATTTGAGGGGGGGACTCTAAGAAATTCCGCAGAAATATCTTCTAGTGCTTCAGTTACATTTCAAGAAGGCGGGGAGAAAATTCAATTGATTTTGGAAGTACATGATGGAGGTAGGAAATCTAATGAGTTATACATCACTGAAATTAGTCCGCGCTCATTATCAGGAGAACCAGAGTGGATAGAGGTATTGAATCCTAATGATTTCGCAATCTCTCTTGAAGGCTGGAGTTTCAGCCATATTTCGTCTTCTTCTAGTACCAATATGCTACTAAAAGATGGAGTTATTACTGGACATTCTACTGCCTTATTTACAGGTGATTTATTAACTCAAGATCTCGGCAATTCATCACACGTTTTTGATTTGGGGCAATCCGGATTCTTAGGTGTTGGAATGGTTAGTGGGCTAGATGACGGTGGAGGTATTGTGAAGTTAAGTTACACCCAGTTATCAGAATTCCAACCTGCTGAAGTTTTCAGAGTAGAGTGGGGCGGGGATACTGGATTTTTCTTAACTCCTGGGCAATCACTTGAATGGAGTGGAAACTTACCTGCAACAACCCTTGAATGGTCAATTCCAAACCACCCAAGTCCTGGGAATTAGTGGAAATCAACCGCTATTCAAATCAAGATTATTTTGCCAACTTGGGCGCATGCTTCATGAACCTAAGCGATTTAGCCTATATGTTCCCCATGCAACCGGCTGGCCAGTATTCTCGTGACAGATGTATCACAGGGGTCCATGGATTAGATGAAATTTTACGAGGTGGAATCCCTTATGGTTCGACTGTTTTGGCTGCTGGGACATGTGGTTCAGGAAAAACAACATTAGGCATGGAATTTCTAGTTAGAGGAGCAAATGCAGGAGAAGCATGCGCTCATTTCACCGCTACTGAGCCTTCAGTGAAATTACTCGAAAATATTAGGCAATTCCAATTTTTTGATGTTAAAATGGTTGATTCGGGATTAATCAATGTTTTCGATATGGATGTATTATATTCGTGGCTTGGGCTAGAAAAGTCATCATTTGACTTAGACGACGTCCATTCATTAATCAAAGCAATTGTAGATATTGTAAATACGATTGGAGTTACTAGACTAGTTATTGATTCAGTTACAACTCTATGTTATAAGATTAAATCGGAACAATTAATCAGAGATTTCTTGTTCACTTTAGGAAAGAAATTAGCAACTCTGGGATGTACAACTATTTTGATTGCAGAAATTACGTCTGCTACAGAAAACGCCCATTGGTCTTCTTTCGGCGTCGAGGAAGCTATTGCAGACGGAATAATTGTACTTGGTGACGTTGAAAGAATGGGGCATTTGCTTAGATTCTTACAAGTTGTAAAGATGAGAGGAACGTCTCACAGCAGGGCTAAACATGCTATTGAATTAACTCCAATCGGAGTTATGCTTACGCCAATGCTAAAGTGGGGTGCAGTAAGTGATTCAAGTGGCAAATGGGGTAGTTAGATATGTTTGAAATCGACCAAGGAATATCCGATCAACTTGCTGAAGTTTCCCTCAATAGCGCGCTTCAAGTTCGATGTGGAAATTCCAATGCGTTCATGGTTACAGCTAGTACAATGTTACCATTGCTACAGATGTTTGAAATGAGTGGAGTATACATTAGCGCTAGTAGAGGTGCTGCAGAAGTTATTCAAGCATTTGAGTCAATAGGCGTTGATGTCTCTCACATCCAATTCATTGATTTGGTTTCATCTGGTATATTGGGAGGGACTAATGTGCCTTATTCCAATGTTCATTTCGTGGATAGTCCAATTATGCTTGAATCAGTTCTATTGAGGACCTTGTATATACTGAAAACGACCAACCATGAGAGAAACTTTGTATTTTTAGATAGTGTTAATGCTCTTGCAATATACAATGAGGATAGGATGTTGGCAGAGTATCTTCATACACTAATCAACACCTTTAGGCAGCAAGAAGTATTGTCAGTGATACTCAATGTTCCTGATCAAACACCTCCATTGGTATTATCTAATTTAGACCTATACTGTACAGATTTAATTGATAGAGGCCAAGTAGTAATACATTGAGGTGATTGAAATGGCTACTGAATTTAACTTCGATGAAGAGGATGAAAAATTCTTCGGCAGTGTTGGTTCATTCGGAGTTCCTAAGTTCGATAATGAAATGAATGGTGGCGTTCCTAGAGGTTTCACTATGGTGGCCTTTACTGAGACTGGTTCGGGAAGCGAATTATTTGCAAAACAATTTGTATCACCTGCAGAAGAAGCCGAAAATACGCTTTATATTTCTACTAACGAGGGTCAAGCAGAAATCGTTAGGATCTTCAAAAAATACAATTGGCCTTTAGACATCAACGTAAGGACTATTGGGGAAGAATATAACTCCAATGTTCTAGAAAAAGAACTTTTAGCGAGTAGGTATCGTTTGGAAGGATTTAGGTTGGAGGATATTCAACGTTTAGCACAAACGCGTTTTGTCGACGATGTTACACAAGACTACCTGACTGAAGTGACCAATGAAGTTATGGCGCTAGGTCCATATTTTAGAGCAGTTATCGACAGTCTTGATTTCTTCCTTCAAAGAGATGACCCTGCCAGAGTTGTAGCAATGGTTAGAATGCTCCAAGCGCATGCTCAAATGTATCGAGGTTTATTGTTGATTTCAGTATCTACTGACGGCCTTTCTCCATCAATCAAGCAGGAACTTTCCAGTATTTCAGATATGGTTCTTACCTTCGGGGTTCGTACCATCGGTTCAGATTTCGAGACATCGATGATAGTTTCCAAATTCCGAAACGCCCCTGAAAACTTGAAGATGCTCGTTTTCCGAGTCACTCCAGAAGAAGGAATAACTCCAGAAACTGTCGAGCGTATCGCTTGAGAAAGTATAGTTTGCAAAACGATATATCAAAAGAGGTTAGCCGTGAGGAGTTAGTATGTCGGATAGGAGTTCAACTGGTGGCTATGACCCTTCAGGTATCGATTTAGATGCTTGGACAAAGTTGGAAGAGCAACTAGAAGAGTCAATTCCACATTATGATAGAGTCAATCGTCTGATGACTTTCGGGCAAGATAAAGTTTGGAGAAAGAACGTCAGGGGGCACGCAGAGAAAGGTATGAAAATTCTCGAAGTAGGTTGCGGACCAGGTTCTTTTGCAGAAGACTTAGTAGGTTTGGATGTAACATGTTTAGATCCTTCTGCTGAGATGTTGAGAGTAGCAAAAAAGCGAGTCGATGGCGCTAGGAAAGAAAGGGGTGAAGAGCCGGCAAAATACGTTGAGGCAATTGCAGAATCTATACCTCTTCCAGATGATACATTCGATCGAGTATTTTGCCTATTCTCTTTTCGCGACTTTCAAGATAAGAAAAAGGGTCTTGAAGAGATATTTAGGGTATTAAAACCAGGTGGTCAATTAGTGATTTGTGATGCTGGTAAAGCAAATTGGTTGCATGGTTTGGCAGGGCGTATTTGGATGGGTACAGTTGTTCAGCTAATTGCCAGGATTGTGACAAAAAAGAAAGATCATCCTTGGAAGGGTTTGGCTAGAACATATTCTCACTATGGAACGAATGGATACTACCGGAAGGTTATGAAAGATGTTGGATTTGAAAATGTTCAGGGCAGATTATTACTTCCTTTCGGCATGTCTAGTAGATTTAGAGGGCATAAGCCTGAATGAGTCACTGAAGCCATTTTAAGGCATAGTCTAAAATAAATTGTTTCAAACATAAATCACTACACTCATAAACCCCCTACATTTGGCCAAATTATAGGTGATTTACTTGGGTATGTCCGATGTTCTTCGTAAAATCAAGCAAACAGAGCGTAAAGCGGCTAAACAATTAGCAGATGCACAAGAGCAAGCCTCAAAAATTATCTCTGATGCTAGAAAGAAATCAGGAGAAATTGTCAGTAATGCTGCTGACGAATCTGTAGCCAATACCCAATCTACTCTTGATTCTGCAAGGGAAAAAGCAGATAAAGAAGCAAAAAAAGTACAAAAAGATGGTTCAAAAGAGATTGAATCTATCGAGTCCAGTTCTTCTAAGAATATGGATAAAGCAGTCAAATCAATTCTAGATAAAATGACTTCACTTTGAGGTGCTTAAGATGCTTGAAACCGCTGAAATGTCTCGCCTAACGGTAGCGGCCCCAGTTGGTAAATTAGAGGATGTAATTCGAGCATGTACGAATCTAGAATGTATACATATTGAGGAATATGGGCGCTTCGAGGACGGGATTGGAGTTGGCGCTTCAATAAAGAGTGATAAGTCGGAAATAGTTAGTAGATTATTGACAAAAGTGCGCTCCCTTCAATCTGAAGTAAATGCGTTTAGTACATTGACTGAGAAAACATCTCGAGATAAAATCAATTCATCCCTTGAAGAGTTTGAAGTAAAAGTCGACAAAGCGTTAGAGTATGTTGAACTTATCAAGGATTCAGAATCTGAAATTACATCACTCAATGAACAACTCAAGGCCTTGATGAGAATTGCCCCTCTGGGAATTCCTCTTGATTTGATGTCTGGATATGACGGTGTTGAAATTTATTTGGCTGAGACAGCCAAGTCTTCAAAGGCTAGAGATGTATTTGGTGATATCATAAATGATATTGAACTGAAGGTTGCCAAAGGTATTATCGCAGTAGCATGTAGGCCTAAAGATGGTGCTGCAGTACAAATCGCTTTAGCCGAACTCGGCTCTAAAGCAGTGCAAATACCTAGCGGCGAAGGAACTCCAGACTCTAGAATTTCAAGTACTGAAAAATCGATTGAAGCATTAGAATCAACAATCGACAGCTCAAATGAGTCTCTTGCGCAGTGGTCTAAGAATAATGGTTCAATGCTTGTTGCAGCAATTGAACACCTTGAAAGAGAAGAACAAATTTTCACTGCACCTACATTAGTGGCAGTTAGTAACCAAGCATTCGTTCTCGATGGTTGGATCCCTACAGACAAGTCAGAGATGGTCAGAAACCATCTAGAAAAAGTAGCATCACACGTTTCTATAGAAGAATTCGTAGACCATCATCATCACCACCATGATGATAATCACGAAGAGAATCATACTCCTAAGGAACTCAGTATGTTGTCAGATTACCTGAGTTCTTCAAATCAGTCAGTTTTCCAATTCTTCAAGTCAATGGATTTAGATGATTCAGGAGACCTCGAGTTCAAAGAAATAGAGCAAGCACTAAAGTCCGCTAATATCAAAGATTTACCTCCATGGAATATGGCTAAATTCTTAGCAGCAATAGACTTGAATAGAGATGGAAAAATCAATCTTCCTGAATTGGATATAGCTATTTCATCTATTAATTCATCCTCTTCCCATTCCTCTGACGAACATGATGAAGACACTACTCCTCCTATTGAATTCGTAAATGGAAACGTTACTGAGCCATTCGAACTATTGGTTGACTTGGTTGGAAGGCCCAAGTACGGAACCTATGACCCGTCAATGCTCCTCATGATGACCTTCCCTCTATTTTATGGATTGATTCTTGGGGATTGGGGATATGGACTTGTTTTATGTTCACTAGCGGCTTACTTAGGAACTAAATCCTTCGCAAAAGATCCACTGGCAAAGAATGGACTTACGATTCTCAACTGGATGGGGATATGGTGTATCATTTGGGGAATTATATTCGCTGAAGGATTTGGATTTGTTTGGGATGATACCGGCCAATTAGGTAGTTCATCACCGTTCGCTGGCTTCTATGACTGGACTTACGCTAATGTTCACCTGCCTCACACTATTGCTGATTTACTCAATCTTGGCGGCCTACACATGCCTTTCCATAGAGCAACTCCTGGCGGTGGCCTGCAAGAGTATGTTGTTATTTCAGTTTACATTGGAATAGCGCACATTTTCCTAGGCCTAGTTATCGGTCTAGCCACTGTATTCAAGGCACATGGTGCAGCAGCAGCATACTTCGAAAAAGGTTCTTGGCTACTTATCTTAACCGGCGGCTCAATGCAGGCTAGAAATATGGTGATGGGGTATAACCCTCTGTTCGAAGTTCAAATCTGGACAATCATGATTTTCGTAGGATTAATCAGTTTGATTATTGGATTAGCAATCTATGAGAAGTTTGGATGGGTTGGTGGTATCATTATGGGTCCTATTGAAACATTTGGTTTGCTTGCAAATACACTCTCTTACCTTAGAATTATGGGCGTTGGTGTTGCCGGAGTTAAGATTGCAGAAGTATCTATCACCATGGGCTGGGAGAAAATCGGCCCAGCTTTAGATTCCGGAGATTACATAACCTTGATTTTAGGCATTGTTATGTTTATTCTAATTCAGTTATTTGCTATAGCATTAGGTATTCTTTCACCTACAATTCACGCCGTCCGTCTACACTTTGTAGAATGGATGGGCAAGTTTTACGATGGCTCAGGTCGCGCTTTCAAGCCGCTGGGCGGTCGGCCCCTTTATGTGGAGGGGAAATCATAGTCCAACGGACAAAAAAATGGAGGTAGCAAAAATGAATAAAAATACCCTGAAAATAAGCCTAAGAACATTGATCGTACTAATGGTAGTATCCTTGGTTGCCCAAGGTGTAGCTGCTCAAGATGCAGCAACTACTGAAGACGATTCAAACGACATAACTGGAGATATCGGCATGATTGGTGTCGGTCTAGCACTTGGTCTAGCGGCCATCGGTGCAGGTTTCTCCCAAGCAGCTATTGGTAGTGCTGCAGTCGGAATGCTTGCAGAAGATGGAAGCAAATTCGGTGTCGCGCTTATTTTTACAGCGTTGCCAGAATCTATTGTGATTCTTGGTGCATTGCCACTATTCCTTCAGTAAGGAAGTAGATTCGAACTCCTGTCTTTGACAGGTTTTCGGAAGAAATTTGGAGGAAACTAAAATGACGCTAGAAACATTAGCAAAAGATATCGCTGCATCCGCAGATGCCGAGGCTAAAGCCCTTCTTAAGAAGGCCAAAGATGAAGCAAAAGAGATTATCTCTGAAGCAGAATCTAAGGCTGAAGTAATTCATAATGAAGCAAGTAGTAGGGCAGAAAGAGAAGTTGTAAAAATCGCTAGAGAGGTCGTTGCCAGTGCTCGCCAAACCAATCAAAAAGAAGTTTTGATTGCTAGGAGAAAAGCATTGGACACTACTCATGATGCTGTTAAGGAACAACTTGCAGATCCAGGATTCAAAGGACGAGCAAGCATGCTAAAGTCAATGATGGCTAAAGCCGGAAAAATGGCAGGTGCCGATTATATCGTAAGACCCGTTGAGGTTGATCGTAAAGCATTGGACGGCTTGAGTGGTAAGAGAAAGATGGGTGAATCTGTTGAAGGATTGGGAGGATTTATCCTCGAAGCTCCAGATGGTTCGGTTTCTTATGACATGAGATTTGATACTCTTTTAGAAAGTGCTTGGAATGACTCACTGTCTTCAGTGAACACAATATTATTTGGTTAGGTGATTTAATGATTGGTAATACTGCATATGTTGCTTCGAGAGCAAAGTCTCGTCGCAAGAAACTTGCAGATTTGGCGCGTATGCGTCAGTTAATTCACCAATCTCCCGATCAACTCACAGTTGCAGTAAGTAACATCGGTTATGCCGAAGAAATTAATCTGTATGCCAGTAAGTTTAGCGGAGGCGACCTAGTAGAGGCTGCCTTGACGCATAATTTAGAAGTCGAACTAAGCGACATAGTATCAATGTGTAATGGTAAGATTAAATCAATGGTAGAAGTTTATACTTCTAGATTTGAATATCAAAATGCGAAGGTTGTCTTAAGGGCTGTAATGAATGATGTGGAACTTGAAAAAGTAGCTCACTCGATTTTACCAGAATTAAATGATATTAATACACCCTGGCTAAAAATAATCGAAAATGCTGATGATTTACGTTCAGCAGTTACTCAAATGAGGCGAAAATCGTTTGGTCAATCACTAATTTCTTTGCCCGAAGACTCTAGGCTTTCTGATTATGAAGATGCCTTAGATAGGCATTATTTCAGCAATGCAACAAAGCAATTATCATCCCCAAAACCTGCTTCCCGCTACTTAAGAAACTATCTTTCTCTTGAAATAGATCATAGGAATATATTGAATATTTTAGAATCAGACTCAATGGGTATTGGGTTTGAAGAAATATCCACTCTGCTATTGCCTGGTGGCAGATTATTACCGCCAAGCAGTTTTTCTTCCATTGCTGCCGGAGGAAAAGATTCAATGATGGATGTCTTAAGAGCATCGAGCAGATTTGATATGTCTGAATTTGAACAATTATTACAAGAATCCGTTCAAGTTAGAAGTCTAGACCCTATTGTTACTTGGTTCAAAAAACAAGAGCATGAATTCATGCAAAAGATGAGTTATTTGCACCCTGTTTCAGCTTTACCAATTGTACACTATATTTCAATGAAGGTTCAAGAAGTGGCTGATTTGCGAATAATCGTTCGAGGACGACTCGCAGGTTTGCCCGAAGATGTGTTAGAGGCACACATACTATGATGAGGTGATATTATGGATTTAGCAGTTGTAGGTTCTCCAGAATTCACATTAGGATTCCAGTTGGCTGGAATCTCAAATATTACTAATCCAGAAGACGATGCAGATATGGCGTCTGCATTGAAATCTCTATTAAATTCAAAAGATGTAGGAATTGTTGTGATCGACTCCGCAATTCTAGCATCGTTGCCAGATCGTCTAAAACACAGACTTTCTGCATCAGTAACCCCGACTGTACTAGGAATTGGTACGGAAGAGGATACAACCTTGCGTGATACAATTCGTAAGGCTATAGGAGTCGATTTATGGAAATGATATTCCAAAAAGGAGGAAAAAAAATGAGTAATGAAGGAGTAATATACCGAATATCTGGCCCTGTTGTGACAGCAACTGGTATGAATGCAGCAATGTATGACGTTGTTCGAGTTGGCGAAGAAGGACTAATGGGAGAAGTAATTGAATTACACGGGGATAAAGCAGTTATCCAAGTTTATGAAGATACTTCCGGAATAAGGCCAGGAGAACCGGTACTGAATACTGAAGAAACGCTTTCAGTATCTCTAGGACCGGGCTTACTGACTCAAATCTATGATGGAATCCAAAGGCCTTTGGCCACCTTGGAAGAAGTCATGGGTGTTTTCATCACTAGAGGTGTAGACGCTGATGCATTCGACCTAGAGAAGATTTGGACATTTGAGCCAGTTGTCTCCAAAGGAGATGAAGTTGAAAGTGGACAAGTAATAGGTAACGTCCAAGAAACTGAAACTATTGTTCACAAAATCATGGTCCCTCCAGGCGTTAGTGGTAAAGTAAAGTCAATTGAATCAGGTGATTTCAATGTTACACAAACTGTATGCGTTTTAGATGATGGAACAGAATTACAGATGATGCAAAAGTGGCCGGTTCGTTCACCTCGTCCATATCGTCAAAAGTATGCACCTGATACTCCTTTGGTAACAGGTATGAGGATTTTGGATTTCCTATTCCCGCTTGCTAAGGGTGGTGCTGCTGGTATTCCTGGTCCCTTTGGTTCTGGAAAGACAGTTACTCAGCAATCATTAGCTAAATACTCTGATGCTCAACTTGTTGTTTACATCGGTTGTGGAGAGAGAGGAAATGAGATGACAGAAGTTCTTGATGAATTCCCGCATTTGATAGATCCTAACACTGGTAAGCCATTGATGAATAGAACTGTAATGATTGCAAATACTTCGAATATGCCTGTTGCTGCTAGAGAAGCTTCGGTATATACAGGAATTACAATTGCTGAATATTTCCGTGATATGGGATATGATGTTGCATTGATGGCAGATTCAACTTCCCGCTGGGCAGAAGCAATGCGTGAAATTTCCTCGCGTCTTGAAGAAATGCCTGGTGAAGAAGGATATCCTGCTTATCTATCATCTAGAATTGCTGAATTCTATGAAAGAGCAGGCCGTGTTGAAACTCTAAACGGTGATGATGGTTCTGTAACTGTAATAGGTGCAGTATCTCCTCCAGGTGGAGATATTTCAGAACCAGTTTCTCAAGGAACACTGAGAATAGTCAAGGTTTTCTGGGGTCTAGATGCTGGTTTGGCAAGGCAAAGACACTTCCCGGCAATTAACTGGTTGAATTCTTATTCTCTATATCCTCAAAGTTTAGACCAATGGTTTAGAGATAACATTGCCCAAGACTTCCCTGAAATTAGAACTCAAATTAGTGGTCTTTTGCAAGTTGAAGCTGAATTACAAGAGATTGTCCAATTAGTTGGTTCAGATGCTCTTCCAGTCGATCAACAATTGACTCTTGAAGTTGCAAGAATGATTCGTGAATTCTTCCTTCAACAGAATGGTTTCCATGAAGTTGATGCTTACTGTGATATCCATCTTCAATACAAGATGGCAAAAGCAATTCTTTCATTCCAAGAGTCGGCTAAGTCTGCAATGGCTAATGGTGGACAATTGAACGACGTTGTAAATGTTCCAGCAAGAACTGACTTGATGAGAGGAAGATTTGAGAAAGGTTACATAGACACAATTGATGAAATGATTAAGTCGATGAATGAAGAAATCGCGAATACTGTGGAGGATAACTAGGAGTGATAGATATGAGTGGAAAAGAATACAGAACAATTACTGACGTTAAAGGGCCATTGGTCTTTTTGAATAAAACAGAACCTGTAGCATTTGGTGAAATCGTAACTCTAAGATTGTCAAATGGTACTATCAAGAATGGACAAGTATTGGATACATCCGATGATTTGGTCATTGTACAAGTTTTCGAAGGGACTGCTAAAATTGATCGAGAATCCGGAGTAACTTTCATGGGAGATGTTTTCAAACTTCCAGTTAGTACTGAACTTGTAGGAAGAATTCTAGACGGTGCTGGTAGGCCAAGAGATGGAGGCCCACAGATTGTTGCAGATGAGAAAGCCGATATTATCGGTGCCGCTATCAATCCATATAGCCGTCAAAGCCCGCATGATTTTATTCAAACCGGGATATCTGCTATCGATTGCTGTACAACCCTAGTTCGAGGACAGAAGTTACCAATTTTCTCTGCTTCTGGTTTACCGCACAACGACATTGCTCTTCAAATTGCTAGACAAGCAACACTGAAAGATTCTGATGAAGAATTTATTGTTGTTTTCTGTGCCATGGGTATCACTGCTGAAGAATATAATTTCTTCCGTTCTGATTTGGAGAGAACAGGTGCTCTAGAAAATGCAGTTCTGTTCGTAAACCTTGCAGATGATCCAGCAGTTGAGAGAATCATTACCCCTCGTCTTGCTTTGACTGCTGCGGAATATTTGGCTTTTGAAAAGGACTACCACGTACTTGTTATTTATACAGATATGACAAACTATTGCGATGCACTTAGACAAATAGGTGCTGCACGTGAAGAAGTTCCTGGGCGTAGAGGTTATCCTGGATATATGTATACGGATTTGGCTATGCTTTACGAGCGTGCTGGAATTGTTAAGGGTAAGAAAGGTTCAATCACCCAATTCCCAATTTTAACAATGCCTGGTGACGATATTACTCACCCGATACCCGATCTTTCTGGATATATTACTGAGGGTCAGATTGTTATTTCTCGTGAATTACATCAACAAGGTATCTATCCGCCAATCAATGTTTTACCATCACTTTCTCGTTTGATGGGTTCATGTATCGGTGAGAAAACAACCAGAGAAGATCACAAATCAGTTTCTGATCAGATGTATGCCGCTTATGCTCAAGGCCGTGAACTTAGAGGATTAGTTGCAATTGTTGGTGAAGATGCACTAAATGAACGTGATAAGCAATTACTAGACTTCTCTGGAGTTTTCGAAGATAAATTCCTAAGACAAACTCGAGACGAGGACCGTTCAATTGACGAAACCTTAGATTTGTGTTGGAATTTGATGTCTTCTATCGATACTAAGTATCTTGTACGTCTAGATCAAAAGTGGATTGAAAAGTATCATCCTGAGAATAAAGAATGAATAGATAATTGAGGTGATTTTTCATGGCTTTGGATATTAAACCAACAAGAAGTGAACTAATCAAGCTCAAAGCAAGGATTAAACAAACTAAAAATGGCTACAAATTACTGAAGATGAAGCGAGATGGTCTATTCCATGAGTTCCGTCAACTTTTATCAAAAATGATTGAAGCAAAGCGTGATCTTACAGATTCCTACAGATTAGCTAAACAGAGAATTGATTTGGCTAATGCAATAGAAGGTGGTCTTGCTGTTAGGGCAACTGCAATTGCTAACAGTGCCCATCCTGAAGTCGAAGTTGAGAGAAGAAACATAATGGGAGTAGTTGTTCCTAGTGTCAGCGGTTCTAACTTGAAATCAACATTCAAGGAGAGAGGAGTTGGATACATTGGTTCTTCTCCGTATATTGATGAGGCAGGAGATTCATTTAGCAACTTGATTGAAAAGATTGTTATTGCTTCTGAAATGGAAGCTACTCTTAAGCGATTATTAGAAGAAATTGAAGCGACTAAGCGACGTGTAAATGCTTTGGAGTTCAAAGTAATCCCAGAACTAGAAGAAGCTAAGGTATTTATTCAACTTAGACTAGAAGAAATGGAAAGAGAGGAAACATTCCGTCTCAAGCGTTTCAAGAATAAGTGATTGATTTTTTCAATCCTTATTCTCCGATGGTTAAAGTAGGAAAATCCCGACAGGTTAACATCGAGGAAGTCAAATGTCTGAGGCTAATGGTTCAAAAACTATCGACTCAGAGCAAATTGAGCCTTTGATTGCTCAAAAAAAGCCTTGGGATCAAAAGCAATTACTAGAATCTGTTTTGAAAAGATATTTCCATTTGTATGGAGAGATTGGTGGAAGTCGGTGGCCTATTTGGAAAGCAGATTCAAAAGATGAAAAAGATATACATGATTCTGTTGAATCCGCAAATAATTATCTGAAAAAACTTGGTTGGATGATTAAACTAGAGTTTGGTGAACCATGGATTCTACAGGTACTACCTCTTCCTGAAAGACAATTTCCATCAAAAAAGAGTCTAATTGCGATGTGGTCTTTGACTGCAGTATCACTTTCTTTGGCAGGAATGTACTGGATTGATGGTTCTATACCGGAGGGTGGTTGGTTTCAAAATTCTTTATTTTTGGATGCTCTTATTGGATATGTTTTACCAGTAATGTCAGTAATGCTGATTGCGACATTTGTTCAAAAGAAGTGGGCCGAAAGAAAAGGAGTTAGAGTTGGACATCTGCTTCCACTTCCAGAACCAACAATCGCACTTTTCAGCCTAGGTTTCTTGTCAAAATCATATTTGATCTGGCCATTTGGACTATTACTCATCCCTTCACTACCTAGAATGGATGCAAGGCCGTGGAAAAATAGAGAATCTTTGGGCTGGGTTGCCTTATCTGTGCCTATTATCTTCGTATCTTTCGGTACTTTTCTTTGGCTAGTAGGTTTATTTTTGACCCCAGAGTTTGTTGAAATAACTTCAAAGCAGTATGTTTCTGATGCTCCTTTGTTGGTAAATCTAATTAGCGTTATTACCTATGATGATATTTCTGTCAGATTACTTTGGGCTCATCCATTTACTAAAGCCGGAACATTACTCTGCTTCTATGGATGGATTTCATTACTACCGATTCCTACTTTCCCAGGCGGTAGGGTTTTAGTCGCCAGAGTAGGCCTTAATGATGCTAGAAATCCATCAAACCAGTTTTTCCTATTCATGATAATCTTAGTCTTTGCATGGATGTTTGAAGCATTCGATGGATTTACAATTTGGTTGCCTATTCTTGGTGTAATTATCCCACTATTGCTGTTCATGGGTTCTGATAAAAGAATACCAATAGTTCTTGACGAACCTAAAGGTATAGAACCCAATTCAGTATCGAAAATGGGCTTAGTGCTCTTTTTAGTATTCATGATATCACTTCCAAGTCAAACACCTTTCGCTATGGATGATGATTGGGACGATTCTATAGAATACGACTTTGAAAATCAATTTTCAGTTTTTGAATTCAATGGAACTTGGGCAGGAGAGTTGGAAATTGAGATAATTAATCCTTCTTCGATTAAACAATACTGGTCATTAGATTTGGCTAGAGTTAATGAGATTGTTTCTGATAATTGGGATATAAATTGGGACTGTAGCGATGATGATTCACCTTCAATAGATGGTTTAGGTTGTGGTGATGAAATTTTACCAGGTATGAAGACTTCTGTAATACTGAATATGACTTGGAATAGTGAGATCTTTTCTCCAATTTCAGAGGAAATTTATCTTATCACATACGTAGATAATGAACCCTCATGGGATACCATTAGAGTTCATCCCGACTTGGTGGCATACCCAAGTTCTGATTGGCAGTTAATCGAATCCAACGGAGAGGTTAAGCGTTGTTTAGAGATAAATATCGACTCCCAAGAAAATATAAATGTCTCTTTCCCGTTATCTTCGCAATCTATAGATTTCCAAACAAGAATGTACTGGATTGAAGGTTTTCAAGGATTAGATGCGTCAATTTCTCCAGAATCTGATCAATTATGTATCAAAGGACAAGATCTCATTGTTTTAATGAGGTCAAATGTTCTAAACATTGTAATGATTGATAACAATACCTTCTTACCAATGCAACCATTATTGCCAAATAGAGCAATAATACCTTCTGAGGGATGGAATGTTGATAGTAGTAATCTAACAGACTGGGGACTTGTTATCAGTCCGGGTAATATCTTATCACTTGATACTCAATATTGTGAACTTGAGCCGAAGGTCAGTACTCCTGCAAAACCTAGTTCAATTAATGAATCATGGATTTGGGATATGGAATATCGAGGTATTGCACAAATTCCAACACTAAAAGAAAACACTTCTTTAGTTCTAAAAGTTCCAGATAAGGGTAGCTTGACTATTTGTTCTGAATCCCTTTATCCTATTCCTGAGTACAATATTTCTGTTGAAAGAGGTCCAGAACTAATTATTTCTAGAGAAGGAGCATCTCATCGTATTTGGACTAGCGTATGGGCTGCAGCAATGAATGGAACTCTATTACATCCTGAGATGTCAGATTTTGAGATTTATAATCCATCAAATAATTCGATTCCAGTAAATATTGTGCAAATAACATTAGGAAATGATACTCAAGAATGGTCAATTATTGATTCAACTCCAAATCTTAATCCTGGAATAAATAATTTTGAATTTAGCCCCTCAAATAGTACTTTTTCGACCATGAGGTTAGATCATCAAGATGGTCAAGTGTACATATATCTTGGAAGTTATATGTGAGGTGGAAAAATGAATATAGCCATTTTAGGAGCCGGTTCAATCGGTTCACTAATTGCGGCAAAGATCTCTAACTTTGGAATTGGAAATCTATTGATTCATGCTCGAGGAGAACACGGATCAACAATTGCACTAAGCGGGATAAAAGTTCAGGGTGAAGAGAATTTTTCAGTCTCTAATGATAATATGATTGTATCACTTGATGAAGTTGGTATATACCAAGGATTGGATGGGAAAATAGATTATTTGCTAATTACATGTAAAGCAAATGATGTTGAAAATATGATAAATAAATCAAGAAATCTTTTGCATCAAGATTCTAAGGTTTTATGCCTCAGTAATGGTCTAGGGCATATTGAGAAATGTATCGAATATTTCGGACCTCAAAGAGTGTTCTCATCATCTATATCTCATGGTGCTTGGAGGCCTGAACCCGGAGTTATAGAGTGGGCTGGAAAAGGAATTATCTCTATTGGAAGATTTACTGATGGACCCGGTTTGAATGAGGCTGAAGAATTGATTGATTTACTTTCTAATTGTGGACTTAATCCTCAATGGGTTGAAGACGGAAGAAGTTTAGTTTGGTCCAAGGTACTGCTAAATATTAGCATAAATCCTATAGCAGCTCTAATTGGTTGTAAAAATGGTAATTTATTGCAGCCTGAATTATTCGAATTATGTTCTTCTGTCATGATTGAGGGTGCTAACATTGCTAGACAGGAGAGAGTGAATTTGCCTTCGGATGAAGAATTGATTTCTCGGCTATCACATGTAATAGAGTCTACTAAGAATAATTATTGCAGCATGCTACAAGACATAAAAAAGGGCAGAAGCACTGAAATCGAATTCCTAAATCAGGCAATTGTTCAGCGCGCTGAGAGATATGGTGTTTCAACGCCTAGAAGTCATCTTCTAAGCGAATTGATTAAATCTATTAATTCATGAGAGATCAGAATTATAGTGCAATCCTTTGTTTTCGGTTCTATTTAATGCATCATTAGTCACTAATTGTCCAATTAAAATAAGGTTTCTAAGTTCTACTATTTCTCTGGTGGCAAAAGAATTTCTCCAAATTAAGTCAATTTCTTGACCTAATAATTTCAATCTTCTCGATGCTCTTTCCAATCTTTGAAAGCGTCGTACAACTCCTACTTCTTTAGACATTGTAGAACGGAGTAAAGTTAAGTCATTTACAATCGGTGCATGTTCTACCAACAAATCGAGACCTTCCTCTCTCCACTGGGGGATTTCTTTCGCCTCTATATTGGATACATTATTGATAATATGGTTCGATGCTTTATCTGCATATACAACTGCTTCCAATAAACTGTTTGATGCCAGCCGATTAGCACCATGCATTCCTGTACAGGCAACTTCACCAATAGCATATAATCGGGGAAAAATCTCGTCGCTATCTCTTAGTTTGGGCCTACCAAACTTATCGACATCTAATCCACCAACTACATAGTGTGCTGCAGGAGAAATGGGTAAGTCATCAATGCCTAGTTTGAGTTTATGTCTATCCAGTCTAGACTGAATGTTAGGGAATTGTTTTTGAAGGGACTTACTATCTAAATGAGAAGTAATCAAGAATACATTATTACGGCCAGACTTTTTTAGATTAATATCGATTGATCTAGCAACAATATCTCTAGTGGCCATGGAGCCAAGGGGTGAGAATTCTAAGATGAAAGAGTACTCATTAGGGTGTGGGGGTTGTAAATTTCTCGCCAAACTATCTTTACAATCTTTTTTCCATCGATTCAAGCCTTCATAATCCAGTATGACTCCTCCTTCTCCTCTCAATGCTTCAGTGATTAGAAATGGTCTATCTGTCGAAATACTTAGTGCAGTTGGGTGGAATTGGATAAATGCCATATCTTTGACTTTGGCACCTGCTCTCCAGGCCATTGCAAGCCCGTCACCAGTTGCAACACTAGGATTAGTGGTTTGACTCCACAGTTGTCCAACACCGCCAGTTGCAAGAATTATTGAATCTGCAGAAAATGTTTCAACTTTAGAGGACTCTTGGTTCAAGCACCAAATTCCTGTGATTCCAGCGCTTGGATTACCATGTTCCGATTGAATCAAGTCTATTGCAAGCATATTGGGTTTCAAAGATATATTTTTGTGATTCTTAGCTGCGTTGCTTAGCGCTCTTTCTATTTCCTTGCCAGTTGCGTCTTTAGAATGAAAAATTCTCCTAGAAGAATGTCCTCCTTCTTTTGCTAAACTAAATTCTCCTGTTTTGTTCTTTTCAAATTTAACACCAATTTTTAGTAATTCATGAATACAGTCGCTAGCACTTCTAATGACTTCGTTTACAACCATCTCATCACACATGCCATCTCCAGAACTTAGAGTATCTTGGATATGTGAATCGATACCATCGAGATCAGTTTTATCAAGAATGCCAGCAATCCCGCCTTGTGCCCAATTAGTAGAGGAATCTTTCAATCGTTGTTTTGTTATTACGGTGACATTATTATCGGCATCGGCAATTTTCAATGCAGCAAATAAACCTGCAATGCCGCTGCCAATGATAATTATCTCAGCCATACTGTGCCCCTCAATACATTCGTGGGGACGCCTTCATTTGAGTATTTTGAGCGATATCACTATCAGTAAATACCGTGTCGCTAGTACATGGGCATAGTTGGCCGCTACATTGGTCCAACAATCGGGATATTGATGGTATCATTTGTTATTGTAAATGTCCAATTCGGTTTAATTGCTCCGGAAATTATTGATGGTTCAGAGCCGGCCAAATTAGATGTAATGAAGATGGTCGAGCCTCATTGTGCTATTTCAGATATCGAACTTGAGCTTTCACAAGGCAATGACAGTTTTTGTTTGGGTCCAGTAGGGGAATGGAATGGTGCCGATTTTCTACTTCTTGGTGAGGGATTATTTATCCTTTTAGTGGGTAGAATTAAATTACCACAAAAAGGCAGATGGGCTGTAAGAATTAGAAAAATAATGTTTGTTACAGGGTGTTCATTTTTCGGATTAGCAATTCTTGATAGACTTAATGTTTTACCTACTGCAGTCGGATCGGAAGGTATTGCAACTTTGATTCCTTTCGATGTATCTCCTCTTTTTGTTCAAATTGGCTTGGCAGTTATCGGCGCATTTTTGATGCGTGGTCCTAAATATTGGGAGGCTGAGGCGATTGAACAAACCAATAAAAGGCTTGAAGGAAGGAGAGAAGTTGCTGATAAATTTAGATCAACGTTCGGGACAACTGCAAGGCCTCTATCCGAGTTAGAAGGAAAGCAACAAAGAGTAGCCCGCTCTCCATTGATGCACAGAGATTCTAAACTTTCCATGTCTAGAAGTAAGAGCAGTATCAAAGTAAATGCGACATGCCCATATTGTAAAGGTGGCGGTTGTAAGAAATGCGATTGGACAGGCACAAT
Source organism: Methanobacteriota archaeon (assembly GCA_002702945.1). The sequence continues at coordinate 97,792 of PADF01000010.1, read as the reverse complement.
TTAAGCGGTTCAACGGCAAAATAGTTTACCCCTGTAAACCGTGTTATTGAGGCTTTATCTCTCGCATAGTTTAATACCTCTAGATTCCCGATGTGCCCGTTAAGGTCGGAGATTTTTCCGGATGAGTGATGGGAATGTATCTAAAAGAAATTGAAATTTCAAATTTTAAATCATTTAAGGGCGAGGTAACTATCCCCTTAGATAGAGGATTTACTGCAATAACAGGGCCTAATGGATCTGGTAAATCAAATTGCGGTGACGCTATACAATTCGTTCTTGGTCCACGTTCAAACAAGACGATTAGGGCTCAGAATTCGAAAGACTTGATTTTCAATGGTGGAAAAAATTCCAAACCTGCTCGTTCATGCGAAGTAACATTGATTTTTGCAAATCCAGTTTTATCTAGTAAGAGGAGAAGATTACCAATTGATTCAGATGAAGTTAGGATGACTAGAAAGATACGCCTCACTAAATCAAATAATGTAGTAACTCAATATTTGTTAGACGGTGAAGAAAGTAGTCAAAAATCATTCCACAGAATTTTAGGTGCTGCAAATGCAAGACCAGACGGATATAATATTGTTTTACAAGGAGATGTAACCAGTTTAGCTAAAATGACCTCAAAAGAAAGAAGAAAGGTACTTGATAGCGTAGCAGGTGTAACATCATACGATGAGGAAATCCGAAAGGCCGACAAACAAAAAGAGAATGTCGAAGCATACATTGAAAGAATCGGACTTTTGGAAGAAGAACAAAAAGTCCGACTTAAAGAATTAAGGAAAGAGAAAGATATTGCTGTAAAAGCAAAAGACTTAGCCGATGAATTAAACCAAGCTAGAACTACGGCATATCAGTCTAATTATGCTAGCCAATTAGCTGAAAAAGAATATCAGTTAAGTGAACAAAGTCGATATTTGGAAGAGGCCAATGAGTTGGAATCTGAAGTAAGGGAAGGTGCAAAATCTCTTCTCGCATTAGAAGATAGAATCGGAGTTTTACAAAAACAGATTGAAGAATTGATGGGTGGAGATTCTAATGGACTAAATACTCAGATTTTTGACTTACACCTAAAAATCGATGGAAATAAAGATAAAATTGGCGATATGACTTCTAAAATTTCTGAAAACCAAGCCGAATTGGAGAATTTAATCATTCAACTCGAAGAGGCTTCTTCTGCCGAAAAAGAATTTTCAGAATCACTTGATTCTGCAAAGCAAGACTTAGAAGCTGCACATGCGGCATTGAAAGAAGCACAATTAGAGGAGCAAGAAATAACTAATATTATGGAATCCTCAAATGATGAAAGCGCTGAGTTATCTAGGAATCTCTCTAAAGCAATAAAGCAATTAGAAGATGCTAGAAATAAACTTTCTGAAGTTCAAAGCGAAGTTGATAGGACCGCTGCACAAGCCGAAATAATATCTGAACAACTTTCACAAGCTCAAAACGAATCAGAAGAAGCTAGATTGACATTGGGTGAGTTGGAACTTAAAGGCCAAGAACTATCTGGCAACTCTCCTGAAAAAGATAGAAATAAATTATCAAAACAATTAATCGACGCACAAAATGCTGAACAAAAACTAGTTGAAGAATCTCAAATTATAGAAACTAAATTACGAGAGACGGAAAGGAAATTAGAGAGAACAAGGGCAGAGATGGAAACTTCTAGCGGTTCAAAAGGCATGGCAGGTGGCGCAGCAGCCGTAATTTCTGCTAGAGATAGAGGTGAACTAAAGGGCATTATAGGCTCAATTGCTGAATTATGCGCTCCAATAGATGATTCTCATGAATCTGCACTTGCTACGGCAATAGGCGGTGCAATGACTTCATTAGTCGTTGAAAACGATGAAGTTGCGGCCCAAGCAATAAGGTGGTTAGCAGAAAATAGGGCAGGACGTGCAACTTTTCTGCCATTGAATAAATTAACAAGTACTAGAGCAGCTGGAAAAGCTCTTATGGTTTCAAATAAACCAGGAGTAATCGGTTTTGCTCATGAACTTCTAGATTACGATCCAAAAATAGATACTGTAATTAGATTTGTTTTGAGAAATACTTTGATTGTAGATTCAATGTCAACAGCTAGGGCTCATATGGGCGGCATCAGGCTAGTAACTCTAAGAGGAGATGTTACAGAAGCCGGTGGCGCAATGATTGGCGGTTCTAAGAGAAAGATGTCAGTATCTTTTGGGGGCCGAATTAAAGGTGCATCCGAAGTCGAAAAATTATCTGGAGAAGTAGAGAAGTTTCGCTTGATGTCTGATACTGTATCCGCTGCTCTTGTCGAAGCAAGAAAGCAACAGCAAATTATTAGAGTTAATATCAACCAATTATCTGATGGAGAAGATGCAGTTAGATTACAAGAATGGCGTGCCGAATTAAAGCAAGCAAAAACTAACCACAATAAATCTCTGGGCGCTGTAGCAGAAATAGAAAAGAAGCTTAGTGAATTAGAATCACTTGCGCGTTCAAACCTTGAAGACCTAGATAGTTCACAAAACCAAGTTGAAATTATGGAGGCACACTGCGAATCTGCTAGAGAAGCTGTCGAGTTGGCAAGTCCAAGTCATCTAAAAGATAGAATGCATTCCGCTCAGATGAAACGTTTAGATGCAGAGGGGCTCAAATCTAAAGCAGAAACTGCTCTAGAAAGTGGAAGTACTCATAGAGAATTATTATCTCAAAGGGTATCTGATACACAAACTAGAATAGACTCATTAGATGCATCTATTTCAAAGGATAAAGTCTTAATTGAAGAATTAAAATCAGCCGTAGAAACCGATTCTATAGAATTAAAAGAAAAACAAGAAGAACTTTCAGAGTTCTTGGAAGAGAACAAAGGATTGGAAGATGAAAGATTAGAATTAGTTGATGAAAGAGGTAGCCTAAGGACTTCTCTAACACAAAAAGCCACTGATGCCCAGTCTCGTAAAAGAATGAGTGATGAAGTAGGTCGCTCATTGATAACTAAAGAAACAGCTCTTGTTGAATTATTACAGGAAATGAAACTTGCAGGAATAGAACCAGCAGAATCCAATAAGACCCTACCTTCTGTTGGTGAATCTGAAAAGAAGGTACGATCATTAGAAAGAAGAATGGAGGCTTATGGGCCGGTGAATATGCTTGCAATTGAGCAATTCGAGAGTTGTGAGGCTCGACTAAATGACATGAAAGACGATTTCAAGATTCTTCAAAAGAGAAGAAATTCATTAATTGATGTAACTGAAAAGTTAGAAACACAAAGAAAAGACAGGCTAGTAAAGGTATTAGAACAGGTAAATGAAAATTTCAAGGTTTCATATAACGTTCTAAGTGATGGAGGTAAAGGAGAACTATACTTGGAGAATCCAGACGATCCATTTAAGGGAGGATTAGAACTTTGGGCTAAGCCAAAAGGAAAATCATCTAAGGTTAGCCGACTTCAACTTTCAGGTGGAGAACAATCAATGGCAGCATTAGCACTTATTTTTGCAATTCAAGACTATGATCCAAGTCCATTCTATTATTTCGATGAAGTCGATCAGAATTTGGATGGAACAAATGCTGAAAGAATCGCAGAAATGTGTAGGCAAAGGAGTAAGAAGGCACAATTCATCATGGTGACGCTAAGGAAGGTTTCACTAAGGCTTGCTGACCACCATATCGGAATAACTCATGGAGGCGATGGTTGCAGTCGTAGAATTGTTGATTTCGACAGAGAGCGCGCTATAAAGTTGGGTGCTGAGGCCGAGAAAGAGGCTGAGAAGATTGCTAGCATGAACGCTTTGAGGAGAGATGAGGCTGAAAAAGTCGAATTTGAAATGCCAGAAGTTCCTGAGCCTTTATCTCCTCCAGGTAGTTTGGGTGGCTTACTCAACCATATTGAAAAATCACAAGAAGATAGTTCTATGATTGGACTTGGAGAAAGAACTGCTGAACTTACAGAGGATATTGAAGAAATGCAAGATTTGAGGCAAGCCGTATCTACGGAAGAGGCTTCAGAAATGCTTGAAGAAGAAGTAATCGAGTCCGAAGAGGAAATTTGAGGTGGTAATTTGGCTGAACAACAGGCTGCATTAGACAAGTGGTTTCTTAGACAAGATGTCATAAATCAACTCCTAGAATCGGGAGAAGAAGATACAGAAGCTCAATTATTCGGAGACAGGATTCTCTCTATTGCAGAAACAGAAGAGGCTGAATTTCAATCATTAACAGATCCATTCGACCGCTCAGTAGCATTAGTATTGTCTTTGGTGAGAGAAGAAGGTCTAGATGCATGGAATATCGACCTCTCCAAATTTCTGAAGTTCTTCACTCAGAGAGTAAAAAACAACTCAAAAAATCTTGACTTACCTGCTTGTGGACGATTGATACGCCTCTCATGGGAAGTTCTTCACCATCAGGCAGTAGATCTTTTTGATAGAGTTCAAAGAGATGATGAAGAGGAAGAATGGGATGAAGGGTTTGATTTTGGATGGGAAGCTGATTATGATGATGAAGCATTTATGTTTACTAATTCTATTCTTCAAGGTGATGCAGATGAATTACTCCCTTCATTATTTGGAGAAAGAGTGAGGAGAGACGAAGGTAGACCAGTCACTTTAGGGGAATTACTTTCCGCTTTCAAAGACGCTGCTGACGATGCTGAAGAACTAAGGCTTAGAGAAGAAAATAGAATTGCACATCAAGAAGAACTACAAGACTATTTGGAAAATATTGGAAGTAGAATGCACAATGAAGACCTTGAAGGAGATATCGGAAGATGCTGGTCTGCACTAAGAAGGTCTTGTGCTGAGATAAATAGTAGTAAGGTACCAGTAGATTTGGTAATGAGCCATCTTAGGACTATCCTAGAAGAATTATACGGTGTAGTGCCTGAAGGGTATCAAGATGAGGCAAAGGTCACATCTTTTATTGCTGGATTATTCTTAACTCACCGAGGTTTTGCATCAATTAGTCAAGATGAAGTGCCCGATGGTGAAATTTTCTTAGAGGATTTATGGCCTGAGTTAGATGATTTCCAAGAAGTCCAACAAGCAATAATAGAACTAGATGAGAAATCTAGGATTGAATTAGATTCCGAGGATTCTGGTTCTGTACAATTTGCCAAGAAGAGAGCAGAGAAAATCAGAATAATTGAAGAAGCCGAAAGAAAAGCCAAAGAAGAATTAGAATCTCAAGATTTTGAAGAACAATTAGAAGTTCTAGAAGTAGAGATTTCTGATAGCGATGAGGATTTCGAAAAACATGATTGGTTAGTCGAGTAAGGAAGTGTTAACATTACAGAAATACAAATAGATACACTCTTAGAAGCAACTTTATTTGGTGCTGGTAAATCTATGACGGTTTCCGAATTAAGCGAGTCTTTAGGATATGATGAAGATGAAATGTTAGACTCATTATATTCGTTACGTTCAACTCTCAAAAGAAGAAGAGGCGGGGCTTTACAAATTGCTGAGGTTGGAGATAGGTGGGCAATAGAAGTAAAACCAGATATTGCAGAACATCTTCCTAAAGAAGCAAAAACGGAACTTCCTAAAAAATTNCTTAAGGCCGCTTCTCTGATTGCTTATCATCAGCCTATGGCTCAATCTAGATTGATTGAGTTATTAGGTCAAAAAGCATATGATTATGTTCGAGAACTTGCCCAATACGGGATGATTGATCGTAGAAAAGATGGAAATACTAGACGTCTTACAACTACTCGAAGATTTTCTGAATCATTTGGATGCCCTTATACAGATAGGAAAAGGGTTAGGCAGTGGTTTAGAGAACAAGTTCAAAACACTGGTCTTTTAGATGGGCTAGTTGGAAAAGAAGTACTGAAAGANGAAGGTCAATCAGAAGGTTCGATCCAGTCTAAACTTAATTTCGAAGAAGAGTAATTATTGACTCCTTATCTCTTCTAGAATCTTTTGAACTGTGGTTTGGGTCTTTGGTCCTACATGNGACTGGAGTTTAGTTGCTACTAACTCTATTTCCTCGCCAATTGCTCCAGCACTAACTGCCATATTCCTAGAATGTAACTTCATATGCCCCGCTTGAATTCCATTCGTTGCAAGAGCTCTAAGTGCTCCTAGATTCTGTGCTAATCCAGCTGCACAAATTATTCCTGCTAATTCACTTGCAGATTTAACACCAAGTATTGCGATATTTGTCTTTGCTACGGGGTGAACTTTGGATGCTCCACCAACAATCCCAACCGCCATTGGAGTCTCTATGCTACCAACTAAATTGCCATCATCATCAAGTTTCCAATCAGTCATCGATGAATATTTCCCATTTGCAAAAGAAGCCCAGGAGTGGCAGCCTGCTTCAATTGCTCTCCAGTCCTGTCCACAAGCTACTGAAACACTACTGATGGCATTCATTACTCCNTTGTTATGGGTTACGGCTCTAAAGGGGTCAGCAAGAGCAAAATGATGTGCTTCAATTATTCCTTTGATAATTTCATGGCCATTTTCTTTAGTACCGTCATTAGATAGTTCTTCAGGCGTAAATGTAGCCTCTACTCGAGCCAATCTATGGGCTGCAAGGTTAGATAAGATCTTCAAATGAACTCTGCCCAAGGTTAGCCTTTCAACTTCTGGAGCGATTAATTCTGCCATTGTATTAACTGCATTTGCTCCCATAGCGTCTCTACAGTCTACGATAATATGCAAAATCAGCATTGGGCCAGTGAGTGACTCGACTACCCTTGTTTCTATTCTCTTGCAGCCTCCTCCGAGCTTGACCATAGTCGAAGGTAAACTATTACAAAGTNCAATTAATTCATCTTTGGCTTGGTGTATTGCTAATTGTGATTGTTCAATATCAGGGCATTCTAGGATTTGTAATTGTCCAATCATCATCGGAGCGTCATTTTGTGTAGTAAATCCGCCCATTTTCAAGCAACGTTTAGCCATATTAGAGGCTGCAGCTACAACACTTGATTCTTCAAGGCAGAATGGTATCAAGTAATGCTTTCCATCGATAACAAAGTTAGTTGCGATTCCTACAGGCAAAGACATCGTTCCAATGACATTTTCAATCATTCTATCTGCTGAATCGTCATCCAGTTCCCCATTTGCAGCTAATGCTTGGACTTGTTCATCGGTTAAATCAGCCAATTTCTTCACTAAATTACGCCTTTCTTGTACGCTATGNCGGAAAAAACCGCTCAAACGACTATTTTCTACTGGCAAATGTTCTCCCCAGTGTTCTGCAGGTGACTTGGGCAATTAAGTAATCGTCTAAAATCGACTCAACTGAGTATTTATGGTGGGAGTTATAATTTCTGGGAAATTTAAAATTTAACGGGATTAACGGGAAAACTAACGCGTTAAAAATGCGTTAACAACTCGTTAATCAACCTCTTAAAGACACCACCGCTTCTTGATTGACGCTTAGTAACGGGTGTCTTAGACCATGTTTTCAGGTGAAACATCAAATACCTATTCATAATTGCTGAGTTATGCGAGTGAAGGGGTTACAGATTGACTTTCCTGTATTGAGAGGTAATCCATTTTCAACCAGTCCATTGGAAACAGGTCAAAAATCCCTTTACGTAGGTCGTTTAGATATTAGAGGGAGGATTTCTAGACATATTAATTTTAGATCTAACCGTAGATTATTATTAGTTGGAGAAATGGGTTCTGGTAGAACTTCCTTACTTCGCTGTTCGGCTAGCGAAGCCCCTGTTTATGTCCANATTGATCATATCTCAGCATCTAATCCAGCCCATAGTCTTCTTGAAAATTTATACTCTGAACTAATTGATTATAATATTCCAAAAAGTAGGAATGAATTAGTTCACAAAATTGTTGAAGCATCTAGGACCTATGAATCAAAGATTCCGTTGATAGTAATCGATATGCCGACAGTGGAAACATCGGTGATGACTGTTGCATTGCGTGACGCATTACCCTCATTAGAAAGATTACAAGCTGTTATTGTTGTAGTAATTGAACCTAAACAGCGTAGTAATTTACCGGATAGTATCTTACACAGTTTCGCCAGTATTGAAACACTTGAGCCATTATCAGTAGATGAAGTTAAAGTTTTAGTCGAGAAAAGAGTTTCTTCTGTAACTTCTAAAGAGTTTAAACTATCATCAGAAGACGCACAAAATATACATTCAATTAGTGGAGGTAAACCATCAGAAGTGATTCGCTATATGCGAGATTCAATAGATCAATCNCTACATTCAAACCCATCAGGGCAGAATTATAAAACAGAATATGATTTAATCAATAGTAATTATAAGTCGGAACAAGAGGATGAAATTATACATGAGTCTAGTATTAATCGTTTACCTGAAGAAATACAAGAGGTTCAATTAGATGAATTAGAAGCTGATATTATTGACGCTTCAATACCTTGGCAACAAAGGGAACCAGTTAACGATAATAGTATTCCATCGGTAGAGGTATCAGATATTTTTGGTTTTGATCTTGATTTAGAAGAATTATCGGNTTCTAAGTTAGAAGATCAACCAATAGAAGAATTCACATTTTCAGCAACACCTGATAATGAAGAAATAATAATTGCAGATTCTAATCCTAGACCTTCAATTAATGCTGGTACATTCAACGCTTTACTCGGTAGAACAAGAGATTTCTCTGCAGAAGCAGATGATGGCCCCAGAGAAATGGTAAAGGATGATCAATCTAAAGGCGCAGAGTTATGGGTTTCTAAAGATTTAATCGAACCACCAATGATTGAAACNGATTATTCAGAAGAAGATTCTGCAGCATTGATTCATGATGAGATAGGACTACCTGAATTTGATTCAGAACAATCATTAGATTTGGGTGAGATAGTAAATGAATATCAAGAACTAGATCAAATTAATGAAATAGATAATTCTCAAAATCATAATTACGACCAACTATCTCCGCTAATCAAGGCATTACATGATTTATTGATAACCAATGTGTCTTCAGATTCAGGTTCCTCAAATACTAATAGATTAGCNGAAGCATTATCTAAAATGCGTAGAGAAAAGCAAGGTGAAAAGCAAGATTTCACATTGAACCCTCTCGTTCTATCCTCTCTTTCAAATAGCGAATCTTATGTAGTTTCAATTGCCCAACAGAGGAGATATTCACCTTCTGACAAGGAGATACTGAATGAATTAAAAATAAAAAGGCCAAGATTATCTCAAATCAGCAATAGGTTATTGAAATCTGGTATTTTGAATGTTCGAACAGTTGGACGTAGTCGTTACTTCCAATTAACACAAGCTGCTAGAGCTCAATTGACTGCATGGGGATTGATTGGAGGTGTTGAGTAATGACTTGGACTATTTCTTGGTCTTGGCAAGCACCAACTAGAATCGCTTGTATTGCTTCAGTTGAAGGTGGAGTTGCTATTAGCAGTGGACTTGAATTAGTCTTAATTGAATCTAATGGTGAAGTCCGTTGGAAGATAGATATGCCATTTAAAGTCCATGCNATGGATGCAAATAACGGAGTTTTAGCAGTACTAGCAGCTCATGGATTTTACGTAATATCAACAATAGATGGGAGTATGATTCATGAAGGTAGATCAACATTTGGAGGATTTACTGATATTTCATCAAGGCCTGGAGGAGGATGGATTTTATCTGGAAGAGAAGGTCAATTACACCTTTTCACTCATGAAGGCAAAGGTATCCGCCGTTTTGATAGCGGTAAAGTTCGCAGACTAGTTGGATGGTTAGACAGAGAACATTTACTATGGCAGTCGAGCGATGGAAAATTATGTTGTGGTAAACTCGCTCAAAAATATCAAAAGCGTATACTTGAAGAAAGGATATGGAGTTGGGTGACAAATATTTCAGCAGGAAGATTACTACTTCAATCAAGTAATGGAGAGATTTGGGAAGGAATCCCTCANCCATTTGGATGGGATAATATAGAACGATTACAATCAGATTCTTTAGAGCCAATGGAAGGTATAAGATGCGGAGATGGTTGGTGGGTATTGGGAATTGAGGGACATTTAATTCATATTTCAAGTAGTCAGCAAAAAGAAGTTACAGAATTAGGTAGGGGCATGAATTTAGGCGATATGCTTGAAGCCTTAACTGCAGATTCAATGGTCTCAGCAACTAGACAAGGATTGGTACGATTTTGGACTGCTCCTCATTTAGCTCAATCAGAAAGAGAAAGTAGGTATAAGGCTGCAGCAGATGCTGCTCTAGCAAAGAATTGGGATGATAGAAAGGCAATATTCCAAAGAGCCCAAAACGCAGAAGATGAAGGAAGGCTGTCTCTTGCTGTTGAATTATACCAGTCTCTAGGTAGAAGTGAAGATGTAAGGCGTCTATTAAAGAGGCAAAAGGAGGATGGAGAATGAGTGAAGATTTAGAGAAAGTAACTCAAGAAAGGGTTGAGAAATATCTTGATATTACAGATAGAGCGAGGAAAAAGGCTACTCCTTTAGTAGAAAAAGATACTCTGGATGCTGATAAATTAGTTATTTTACTAAGAATGGCTGATGACTATGCTTATGATGCTCGTCATTTTCTAAACAAGGGAGATTTAGTAAGGGCTTTTGGAGCAATTAATTATGCTCATGCATGGATCGATGCTGGTGTTAAATTAGGATTTTTAGACGGTCATGGAGATGATGTTTTATTCACTCTGCCNTAACTTCTATAGATTTTCAATAATATTTAGATGATTATTTTTATTTACCTCAATTACTTTAATTGAGGATTTGTAGAGACGCTTTTTTAATTCTTTATCTACTGTTAGTACCGCATAATCAGATTGTTGTGAGATTGAATATATTTGATCATCAGTATGTGTGAATTCACTATTTTCTATGAATATAGATTTACTTTCCAGCATTGAAATCAATAATGTCTTTCTTTTTGGCCTATCATTTTCAATTTCTTTTAATTCATCTAATACAGATTCTAATAAGATTAATTCAAATGATCCAAATATTTTTTCTAATTCTAGATCAATATTTATTCCCGAATCAATTACTGCAACCCATCCACAAGCATCTACAATAATGCTTTGAGACATAANAAATCCTCTACTGGATTATACCATAGCCTATTAGTCGCCATCTAGAGCCAATTCTGCGAGAAAGAGAAACTCTTTGCCCTGGGTCTACACATATTGGTAATCTTAACTCTAGATTAGTTTTTTTCTTTTCAGCATTTCTAGTAATACCAACAGAAGTAGCAGTAGCGACATTAATCATCAACATCTCGTTATTCCTTAGTGGATGAATTTTATCTGCATTACTTCCATCTCCGCCAACCATATGTTCCATTAGATCAACTGAAATACTAATTTTTGAGCGAACTTCAGGAAGATTTCCCTTCAAAGCCACTACTTGACCGGATAAATTATCAGATGTAGTAATTGATGGGTCTAGTTCAGTTGCCATTCCACAGAGCCCTCCAGCATGCATTAATTCTAGATTATTTCCACCGCCTTGCATACTACTAACCGTTGCTGAAATAGGTTCCCAATGTGTNTTTGAGCCCTTTTCNATNTTTCTTCCAGGTCCGATTTCGATTTCATCCCCTATTTTGAATTCGCCTTCAACTATACTGCCACCAATAACTCCTCCACGCATCTTTGTAGGTCTTGTTCCTGGTCTGTTTATGTCAAAAGAACGTGCAATATGCATTATTGCTCTAGAATCTTCACTTCTATCGGGGGTAGGGATAGTTGTCTCAATAGCATCGATTAGAACATCTAGATTCACATCATGGTGGGCTGAAACCGGAATAACGGGTGAATCTTCTGCAACAGTCCCTTTTAGAAATTGTTTAATTTCATTATATGATTCAACCGCTCTTTCCTTTGTTACAAGGTCAATCTTATTTTGAACTACAATAATATTCTTAATNCCAGATATATTTAGAGCCATAAGATGTTCTCTAGTTTGAGGTTGTGGACACTGCTCATTAGCGGCGACCATTAGCAGTGCTCCATCCATAATAGAAGCGCCTGTAATCATAATTGCCATTAGAGTCTCGTGACCNGGTGCATCAACAAAAGAAACAACTCTTTGTAATTCTTTTTCAGAATCTTCTTTTCCTTCAGGGTGNCTTCCTGAAGGATAGAAAGTACCATCTTTAGTTTTGTAAAATGCAGTATCTGCATATCCTAATTTGATAGANATACCACGTTTTCTTTCTTCAGAGTGTGTATCAGTCCAAATTCCAGATAGGGCCTTGGTAAGAGTGGTTTTTCCATGGTCAACATGACCAACAAGCCCTATGTTGACAGTAGGTTGTGAAGGAAGCTTTCTTGACATTTGCTCCCTCCTCTAATTTACGATAACCCTCTCGGGATTCACTCCGATGCTTCCTCACTTGGTGAAGTAAGAATGTCACTCAAGGATTTTTTTCCAGATTCGACAACCTTTAGATTGATNTGTCTAGTATCTTGATTAATTGTATTTCCTCTAAAGTTTCTTCTCTTTCTTAGTCCATCAGGTTTGTATCTGAATCTTTTCTTTTCTCCACTTTTGGTTTTGAATACCAAGTTATGGCCTTTAAATCCAGTTGAACGTGTTACTAGAACTGCTTGTCTTGACCCACCATCGAGATCTCTTCTTAGTGGTGTTCCAGTTTTATCAGAGCCGCCTGTAATTTGTAATTTGTATCCGGAAAGAGTTTGTTCTCCTTCTCCAACNAANATNCCATCTATGACATCTCCAATTTTCTTACCTAGTAATTGTGAATGGTTGTTACCAGAAATCTTCAATGAGTAGGCTTTACCGCTACTCTTTGGGTTTGTGTCGTTAACGACAGCTACGAATTCTCCTTGTTGACCGACAGCCATAGTAATCACTCTAAGACACCTTGCCGAACATCGACCCGTATTTAGCCTCACCGCATGGTTTGAAGCCATTAAAAAATCATTTCAGTCGTTTTTTTAGCAACATTTCTACCCGATTAGCAATGTCTGTTGGTAAAAAATGCGGCATACTAAGATGAGTAGTTCTCCCTCTACCGCCACCGATGGTATCTATCCTTGAAACAATGATTTGACGATTTTCTAATTCCTTAAGATATTTCCAAATAGTTGTATGGCTCTTCATTTCTTGTTCATATTCTTCACAAACCACCTCATACAAACTTTCCACATCACCAGTTGTCATAGTTTCTTTTTTCCTTAATCTTCGACAGATGCTAAGAAGAACAAGCATAGCATGCGGCTTTAAATCGTCAACAGTTTCAATTTCACTAATCATTTCGACAGCGAGAATCTTGTCCTGTGAGTGAACATCGTTGATGGTGATGACTCTTTCAGTGTGAGCATCTTGTCTAAATTCACTTGCTTCTGCTGCTGCTTTGATTAACTCAATAACTAATCTTGCATCTCCACTAGGGACTGCCTTATCAGCAATCAAACAAATAATGTCCTTGGTATAAGTTCCTTCATGTAGAGCCATTTCTGCTCTCTGTTCAGCGATTTTAATCAATCCATCATAATTATACGGTGGTATTGGTAAAAGATTAGTTTTCCCCATTCTTGAAATCACTGCAGTTTCTAGAACATCTAGAACTTGCTCTTGGCTAATTAAAATTAGAGATAATGTNCCTTTTCCTTGTTGATCTTCATCTATTCGAAGGAGTTGATATAACAAATCATCACCGGATTTTCTAAGCATATGGTCGACTTCATCAAGAACTACGATTAAGTGAGANGAGTTTCTACGAACTAATTTTCTTAAACTGAGTAATAATTCTCCCATTGAAAGACCTCTATCAGGATGACCTGGGTCAATTTCATGTAGTATTCTTTGAACGACTCTAGTACTTGTAGAAGCATTACGACAATTAACATGGGAGACTAGAATTTCTCTTTTGTTGGCGAGATGATTTTGTAAATCTCTACAGAATGTTTTGACTAGGACTGTTTTTCCACTTCCAACAGGGCCGGTAATTATTGCACGACAACTGGAATTTAAATCGCCTATTGAAGAGAACTTATTTGCTAATTCGCGTTGAATATCTTCTCTTCCAACGATGACATTAGGGACAAAATCAAAGTCNAGAACTTCATTGTTATCAATGATAAATCCTGCACCGATTCTATTGAGGTAGTCACTCATAACATGGGAAGCCTTTCGCCAACCGTTATTGAACATACGGATGGAATTTTCAATAAAAGTTCGAAAATTAACCCATCTAAGGGATTTCATCAAACATATATCCAGTTTCCCATTTCTTTTCACCCAAAGCAACTTCTAATTCGAAGGGTGTGATCAATGGTTTTCTATATCTAACAGCATCATCTATTGCAATTCTTGGGCATGCAGTATTTACAAAAGCATCAACTGGATAGAAGTCTATTAAATCTGGTCCAACATGTTCTAAGGCCAATAAATATCCTTTTTTGCCATGCTTTTCTAGAGTTCTTTTCATTTTTAAAGCAAGACTTCTACGCATTTGTCCTGGTTTTTCACCAATAAGAATACCAAATGATTTAGCATCTCCACATGACATAATNAGTCCAAATCTTTGCCTAAGAATCCTCTCAATTCTTTCTAAAGACATCTCTTCAGCATCACCAGTATAAGGGTCNAACATTGCTAGAGGTTTACCAGTGTGAAGGACTAAACCGATTGGATGAAAATCTCCAGACCCCAAAAACAGATAATGACCTATAGAAGGGTCATCTCCGGAGTAATTACAACCNAATACTTGTCCAGGGAATGATAGCCTTGCACCTCCGATTGGAATTGTGACATCAAAGCCGGCTTTCTCAAGACGGTCATGAAATTCAGGTAGCAAGTGAAGGTGTTGAATAGAACCAACAAGTCCAAGTTTTGTATCAGTTAGGGGGGAAAGTCGTCCAACAGCGTCTAGGAATTTTTCTTTTGCTTTATCATCAGATAATTCCTGTTCAGTATTTTGTCCACTTTTCCTAACCAATGCCATTTTCCTATGCGCCTCTAAGTAAGGAATTACTGGTGAAATCTCAGGATCACCATCATATGTTACATCTATGAATTGTGTTGGCATACCTGAATCGATGTTCATTTGTGAGTGCCCCATGTGAGCTACTAATTCCACTCCCATCATACTCATCTTATCATGCACTAAATCACAGGCGCCATAACATGGGTCAGCTGCTAAAACAACTTTAGCACTTGTTTCAGTTTCTATTTCATCCATCATTTCCAAGGCTTGCATTTTCAATCCTTCAGGAACTTGTAAGGCAATTAGTCGATTATCATTTTCTCTGATTCTTTTGACTAAATCATCTAATTCAAAATCGTGACGGTCTAAATCCATAATATCACCAACTTAGTTTAGTAAAACTATTTTTTCTCCNTCCATTTCAAGTTTAACTAGAGATTCAATTTTAATGGCTGGATAGTCAATTTTTAACTTCTCTAAACCAGGGCCTTTCTCTACAACAACTAGAATATGCTTTACTTCAGCTCCAGCCTTTTTAACTCCTTCAATTACTGCTTTGAGTGTGCCACCAGTGGATAGTACATCATCAATAATAGCTATTTTCTCACCGGGATTGATATCATTTAGATACATTGCACCCTTTGAATAACCTGTACTTTGGTCNATAGTAACTTCACCATCCAGGTCATATTTTCTTTTTCTAGCAATAACTAAAGGAATTCCAGTCTGAACGCTAATTGGAGAAGTTAATGGTAGTCCCATCGCTTCAATTCCTAGAATTAAATCAATATCTTTCCAATCGATTGATTCAATTGATAATTCAGATACTGCAGATAGAACNTTAGCATCTAATCGGGGCACACCATCAGTAATNGGGTGAATAAAATAAGGATAGTCACCTTTCCAAATTACTGGAGCATTTGCGAGACTTTCTCTTAAGAGGTCCATCGCATTCATACTTGGCACCACTCATAGATCTGCTAAATAATCAACATATTCATCTGGATCTAAGAGTAATTCAAGATCNAGGTTATGAGGTTCAAGAATGATAATCCAGCCGAGATCATATGGTGATTCATTTGCTAGGTGAGGGCTGTACTCAACTTCTCCGTTAACTTCAGTTATCAGTCCGGAGAAAGGAGCGGCAAATGGTAGTTTTTCTTCGGCAGTCCAAATTGAAAACATTCCATCTCCTTCATCGACCTCTGTTTCTGCTTGCGGCAAAATAATTCTTAGAACTTCGCCAATTTCAAATTTCAAAAATTCGCTAACTCCAATCATTAGTTTGTCATCTTTTTCTTGGTACCACAAATGAGAAGTAGAATATTTCCTATTGTGTGCAACCTTAAATTGTAGGGTTTCATCTTCCATAACATTTCCTCCTAAACGCGCCTCAAAGGCATTGTATTTGAATAGTTTGGGAAAATCAGAAATTCAACTTTATACAAACGGGTTAAGAAACACGGCCTTTTGGGGTGTATAGGGAGAAACATGAATTTTGCAGAAAACGATGAACAGCAAATGATTCGGGAAATGGTTCGAGACTTTGCTGAGACNGTACTTGCACCCACAGTAGAACATAGAGATAAGACTCAAACACCTCCTTCGGAGGAATGGGAATCTTTTCTTGAATATGGTCTTCAAGGAGTTACAATTCCAGAAGAATATGGCGGATCTCCAGTTGATGATATTTCGGAATCAATAATTGTCGAAGAACTTTCTAGAGTAGATCCNTCTTTTGGNGTCATGTTCTGTGTTCANGTTGGCCTTTGTTCTAAGACNATTTCCTTACACGGAAATGAAGAACAGAAACAGAAATATCTGACTAGATTGGCTGCAGGTGAAGTAGGTGCATATTCTCTTTCAGAAGCAGGAGCAGGTACAGATGCTGCAGCAATGATTTGTAAAGCAAAACTATCTGATGATGGTAAGCATTATATTTTGAATGGTGANAAAATGTGGGTAACAAACGGTGCACAGGCGAAAATTATCGTACTGTTCGCTAAAGATGTCGACCATCCAGACTATGGTGTAAAGAAACATGGTGGAACTACTGCTTTCATCGTAGATTCTAGTTTTGAAGGCTTCAAGGTAGGAAAGAAAGAAGATAAACTCGGAATCAGGTCTTCAGATACCTGTACATTAATTTTAGAAAATTGTAAAGTCCCTGTTGAGAATGTCTTGAAAGGCGTCGGAANAGGATTCCCGATTGCTATGAATGCCTTAGATAATAGTCGTATTGGGATTGCAGCACAAGCCTTAGGAATTGCTCAAGGCGCGTATGAATCCGCTCTAAAATATTCACATGAAAGAGAAGCATTTGGAAAACCAATTGCATATCATCAAATGATTATGGCTTATCTTTCTGATATGGCCACTAAGATAGACGCTGCACGTTTACTGGTCTACAAAGCCTCTTGGGCAAAACAAGAGCANTATGAACACGGCGGACCAAGACACACCAAAGAAGCAAGTATGGCAAAATTATTCGCTGGCGATACCGCAATGTGGGTTTCTGAAAAAGCCATACAAGTTTTGGGCGGATATGGCTATACCAAAGAATTCCCAGTTGAGAGATTCTTCAGAGATGCTAAGATCACTCAAATTTATGAAGGGACTCAAGAAGTACAAAGAATTGTTATTTCTCGTTCACTTGTTTAATTTTAAATTATCAGTGATTTACCCTTGAGTTTAGCTTGTCTAAGTCCACTAGACCACTCAAATAATCTAGCATCAAATGAGACAATTTTTGTTTTAGTTACTTTTTGATCAATTAGTTCATTAAATTCAGGTTCAAATAATACTGCAACACTGTAAGGTCCGCCATCTAATAAACCAACTAACGTTTTTCCACCACGATAACTATCTGAAACCATTAGATTATTCTCTATCCTTTCAATCTGTAGATTACAACTTCCTTCTAAGGAGTTTGAGATTATAGATAATGCTTCACTATGAAGCTTTGAATTTTCTAAAAGTTCAATAGTTTTCTCGATATTAGTTGATATTTTGTTTACTTCTTCAA
The DNA here is from genome assembly GCA_002702945.1 of Methanobacteriota archaeon. The sequence continues at coordinate 79,925 of PADF01000010.1, read as the reverse complement.
TTACTTCTTGTTCAATCTCATCGTGTTCAATTTTCGATTCAGTTTCTACGACAATTTGTTCAACTTCATTTTCTACATGAGATTCTATTTCTTCAAGTTCTCTCTCAAATTCTTCATCTGATATCAACGTTTCAACTTCAGAAATATTATCTTTTGATTCTTCGATTACAGGATCTTCGATTTCAGGAATTTCAAATCCGATCTCTTCAAGATAAGACCATAACTCAGAAACTTCAATTATCCCATCTGAGTTTCTATCCAATACACTATGAACATGAGATAAAACCCAACCAGGAGGCTGAGTACCAGTCAAATCAAAAATGAATTCAGAAATTTCTTCCATAGTAATTGTTCCATCGACATTTTTATCTAACTTTACAGTCAATTCAGATACAGTATATCCTGAATCAACAAGCCATTTTCCAAACTTATCTTTTATCACAGCAACCATTGGGTTATCATCATTTTCCTCAATCTTAGATTGAACATTTTCAACAGTTTCTGAAATTTTACTACTTGCTAGTAGTCTAGCCTTTTCAATTACACCTTGCTGCCATTTTTTGACACTATCTTGTTCTGATAAAATACTGATTATGGTTTCTCTAGGNACGTGTGATGGAGGAGCATCTCCTACAAAGTGTATTGCTAATTGTGATAATTCATTGTCAGTCAATGAATTCAAACCCGCTCCAGATGAGATTTTATTTTCTAANTGTTCAATTATCATTTACGCCCCTCACATNATGGTAAAGCCTCTAACTATTCAAATTACTGCAACTATGGGAATTTCAACTTCGGCCAGTTTTTGTAATCATTATTATTCCATGAAAGCGTAGAAAGAACCTTTTCAATTTGAGATAAACTTACTAAATCTCTTTCGATTTGAATTGAATGTAGCCAATCCTTCAATCTACCGAGCTTCTCACCTTTCTGCAAACCGGTTTGAATCATAATCCAATTTCCATCTGCAAGTGGTTCAGATTGGGTTTTTTGTTTTTCAATAATTTGAAGAGAATCAATAATTTCCTCAACCATCATAGTATCATGAGTNGGCGCACTTAGTCCACCAATAGAAATATTAGAATTGATAATTATTTTCTCTAATTTTAGATGCTTAATAGTAAAATCTTGCAAAATATATCGAAATTTCCTTATTGATTGTTTACTCATTTCTGGTATATGTCCAAATCTTTTATGAATTGAAATAATATGATTTCTTTCAATTTTTGACATTTTTAATTCTTTACAAATCATTGTNACTTCTTCACTAGTATTTTCACTTAACATAAGAGCAAATTTTTCTAAACCAGAAAAAATTGAAAGGTCNTTTTTTAATGCTTCAAAGATGTTANATTTCTCATCCCATTTACCAATTAAAAATCTGTCTAATACCCCCATAAGTCCCATTTTTCGAATTATANTNCTGGAATTTTGTCCGGAAAGAATCTTCTTCCATTCAATAAATATTCGTTCTCTGGAGATATTATCTAGCATGTGCTTTTGTTGAGATATAGAGATTTCTAGACTATTTTCTAGTTCCCAAACACCTTTGTCTCTCCTGTCTGCAAATCTATATGCTCTCATGATTCTTAATCCATCTTCAGATAGCCTTTGGTGTGCATTTCCGACNGCTCTAATAATTCCTCTAGAAATATCATTTCTTCCATTATGAGGGTCATATAGTAACTCTCTNGCAACATCAATTGCCATTGCATTAATAGTAAAGTCTCTTCTTTCCAAATCTTTTTTCAAGGAATCTCCCCAAATTACATTTTCAGGCCTTCTNCCATCGAAATATTTNCCATCGCTTCTAAGCGTAGTTGCTTGATACAAGCAATTTTNCCCTCTTAGNGATAAGGTCCCAAAATCCTCTCCGGTTAGGATCGCATCAGGAAATATTTCCAGCATCTTTTCTGGAGTAAAATTTACTGCTAAATCAAAATCTTCAGGTTTATGTCCTATTAACCAATCTCTTACAGCTCCTCCAACAATCCAAACACCACCACTATTTGTTGCTATTTTGTTCAGAATTTCAATTAAATCATCTGGNAAATGTTGGATAAAGTTTCTAGTTTTTGGAGGACATGTAATGCCAACTAAATCAGCTTCCAGGCCGTTTATCAGTCGCCTCAAACTATCTCCCCCATTCTCCCTATAATCAATTGCACCAAAGCATTATCCTTCAAACCATCTTCGATTTAATTATGTGGAGTGATGATTCGGTTTCTTTGGTCCCACTTGAATGGTTAAAGCCACATGAAGAAATTAAAGAAAAAGCNAGAGATAAGTTACTGCAGATGACACAAAAGTGGGGCGGCTTTACTAAGCCTTTGATTGTAGATAAGAATACAGGTTCACTACTAGACGGACATCACCGTTTTTCGGTTGCAAATTTAATGAGCTTAAATTTAGTTCCTGCAATTTGCGTAGATTACCTTAGCGATGAAAACATAATTGTCGAAATATGGCCTAATTCTAACCTAGATTCCATTTCTAAGGATGAGGTAATAGAAATGTGTCTATCTGGCGACTTATATCCTCCTAAAACTAGCAGACATATTTTTTCTTATGATGTGCCGCCAATATTTATTCCTCTGGAGAATTTGAAGTAGTTTGCCTTGAGTTAATATATCTAGACCATTTTTTATTTCCTTTTCCTTCAAGTTTTACTAGTCGTTGTGGTGAGNTTGGAAGTACTAACGTACATTTCTTGATAATCCCTTCATGGGTATAAGTTATCTCTGTGTCCTTATTAGCCATTCCTTTCAAGAATTTGTTCAAGGTTCCGATATCAGTCATNCTAAATCCATCCAAGGCTAAAATCTCATCTCCAGGCATTATGATATTTCTTACAGGTGAATCTTGTTGATGTGAACTAACTAAAATTTGTTTATTTGATTGACGAAGTTGTAAACCTAACCAACCTTCTAATTCNTCATCATCTTTGACTGCCTTTTCAGTAACCAAATCTAGAGAAAAGAATTGTAAAGCCTTTTTCACATCAGGAGCCTTCCTCTCAAAAACTAGCGAATCTAGTAATTTACCTAGTCTTAGTCCACCTTTCATAGAGGTAAGAGTAGATCTGATATCATTATAATTGACACCTAATTTTTCGACATTAGGATATTCAATTGCATACTTTTTACATAAAAGAGACATCAATTCACAAACCCCAGATTCTCCGTTAGAGCGCTTTCTAAGTTCTACATCTAGACAGAATATTGCCAACTCACCTTCTAAGTAATATGAAATTTGAGTTTCTCTAGAAAAGGAATGGCTTCTATAAAGGTGAATCCAGGCATCATGACTCGATTCTGCTAAAGACTCTTTTTCCATTCCATGTCTCAAAGTATGTCTCTTCATTTTACGGAGGAAATCTTTTCTCCAATCTTCCTCACTCCAAGCTCCGGACCTAACGCAAAGAACATCTCCTAGCCAAGAAGTAGTACCTTCGAACCACCACAATAGGTCAGAATGAACTTCTTTTTGCAAGTCGTAATTAATGAAATTNCTCGGTCTAAGCCTTTTAACGTTCCATTGGTGTAGATATTCATGNCTGAATAAACTGACTAAATCTCTGTATTCATCAATAAAACCAGGCATCAAACANTGTCTAGGTAACATAGAGGTTTGTGAATTTAAGTGTTCTAAACCACCCCTAGATTTTTCAGTAAAATGCAGCACAGTGACATAGTTATCCCATGAAGGAATTCCAAATAGGGCATGATGTTCTCGAATAATTTTATTCATATCAAGCTTGAATCTATCCAGCATATCTGAGTTAGGAACAAATCCTCCACTATCCCAAATTTTTAGGTGATGAGTTCTACCTTCAACAACCCAAGTGATATTTGGGTTTGAATTTGCTTCAATAATCCCATCTAATAATTCATCTCTATTTGGGGATTCAAATAGGAATGTATTCCCAGCGTTATTAGTAAGTACTCCTTTACATTTGCTTTTAGATACTTGAAGATACTGAGTTGCTGGAATCCATTCTTCAGGTAAATGTGACTTTATCTGATGAATCATATCCATCCTATTCGAGTCAATTCCAGATGTTGGGAGAAACCAAGTAAACGGTGGCATCATATGGACGTGAGAATTATCTAGATGTGTTGAGCGACAAGATAACTCTCTTGCAATAATCTTGTACTTTATTGATACAGAACTAGTATTCTCAGTTAATACAATCTTCATTGAATCTACATTTTTTCTTTCAGATTTTAGAATTTNATCTTTATCATTTCGTGCCTCAAAATCAAACATATATTGTATTGGCTCTCTTAGAAAATAAGACCCAGGTACCCATCTAGGAAAACTAAGAACTAAATTTGATTTAGTAAATGGGCCCTCNATTTCTAGCCCAACATGTAAGTGTTTACTCTCTCCCTCAGTCGCGTCGAAAAGAAAGCTTATTCCCGAATAACCCTCTCGCATAATACGCTTTAATCACCGGCAGTTGAAAGGTTATGTGCTATAATCTTCAATAATTCACTATTTGTTGATTTTAATAGTTCTTCCGCTTTTATCTTTATTTCTTGTTCATTGGTTCGTCCTAATAGTCGCTCAAGTAATCTAGATCTCTCTATTTCATCTACTTCTTCATTTTCAATAATTTCCCATCTTAGTTTGTCGCTCTGAGTATCTTTTCTTCCTTGTAACCATCTACCTAATACGACATGACAATTATTTTCTATTAATAGTTGAATTACAGGTTCTTCAGTAGAATCAAATCTACTTTTCAAATCTAATACTAATTTTTTAATTACTTTTGAGTCGTTTCCTNGTGCTAATTTTATCAGGCATTCACTTGAATTATTAATTGCAAAAGGGATTATTTCTTTTTCTTCGACTCCTTGTTCAATTAATTTTAGNAAAATATCATCATCTATGCTATAATCATAATTGTATAATTTATTCAATGCTACATTCTTTACAGGAATTGATTTTNCTTGAAGAATTTCAATCAATTGTTCCTTGGAAATTTTTTCACTGGATAATGCAATAGATACAATCTTTTCATTTTCTGAAGATAANAACTTTCTCGTATATGTCCCATCAATATCGTATTTAACCAATGCTTTACTAGCTTTTATTTGACAGATCATATCATCATTTTTCAATAATATTTTAGCAATTTTACTTGTATCCTCATNAAATTCCTCGAGTAGGTTTGCAGCACATCTTTTAGCATCAATACTTCTGTGACTTGCTAAAAATTCTAATGAAGTAATTCCAATTTTACTAGCCCACATTCTATGAGCTTCAAGTGCTTTAGACCTAAACCATGAGTCTTTATCATTNAGNAATGAATGAAATGCCTCTAAGTTTTGAGGGTCATCCATCTCAAATAAAGTGCGTACTGCTTTTCTCCTAATACTTACATCTTTGTGATTTAATTGAGAAGCGAATGGATTTGAAGTCTTGACCATTATTTCACCTCAAGAGTTATTCTAGGCTCTCGAAATCATCAAAAATCCAATTCTCAAATCCAATTTGTCTAATTATTGGGTGTAATATAACTTGTAATATTGGCCAAAATCGAATAAAAGAATCAGACTTTTCTATTAATGATTTGAACATAGGATGNCTNGATATCGGAATTCCTCCTTCGCCAACAGGAGGTAAGTCATCAGGTAAAAAATANAGTTCAGCAATAATATCTTGCAATTGATTAATCTCATCTTCTTCTATAATTTCTAATTCTTGACATGTTTGAATCACAAGTTCTAATAGTTCAGCAAGTTCAATTGGACTAATATATTGGCNTTCATTTTTTTCACTTTCTAATGATCCGAAACAAACAGGNCCTAGATTAGTTGGTAATAGATGATCTCCCTGTTTTTCTATTTTCATCAAATGTTGATTACTACTTGGACCAAGTGGAGCAATAACAAATCCAGCATCACTAATCCTTGCAGTTATCCAATCTGGTAATTCTTCTATATTGCCAGTTATCAATACTCTATCAAATTCTCCAGGGAATGCAACTGGCGATACTTCTATTGATTCTAATTCTCTAAATTCAATTGTTGGCCAATGGGTAAGTCTCTGCTTAGAATGTGAAATAACATTTGAGCAGGTATCAAGAACTCTAACAATCCCTTTTTCCCCTATCAATTGTGCAACTAATGCTGCTAGATAACCTCCTTTAGAACCAACAATAATTACTTCTTGAGCTTCCAATAATTCCATGTAATGAAGCAAAGTAACAATCATGTGAGGCGCTGAAATTGTCTTAACTTCTCCAAGTTCAGTTTCTGTAAATGGAATAGGTCTATCTGAATAAAAAGGTTCGCAGTCATAATCAGAAAACAATTCAATATCTGTTTCAATCATTACTTTCTTGATATCATTAGTTACTTCGATACCACCGTCAACCAGCCTCTTTAGGAGTTCTGACATCCGGGTCATGTTAGGGGTAACACTAGGTGCTTTCTAAATAATCCTACAAATCAATCCAAAGATGAGAATTTTTCAACCATTATCTGATCTATTTGACTGATATTTTCTTTATGTTCTTGCATACCGTATTCTACCAACTCATCCATAGATGAAGGGATTTCTTTGTCGTCATGAAGAATATTTGGCGCAATTTCATTTTTGATGTTATCTCTAATATTTTCAAGCATTCTCTTCATCCCTTTCTTTTGGTCAATATTTGCTTCCTGCGCATCTAATTCTATTGTATCTAACATCAACCTTATTGTTTCAGGGTCGACATATGGTTCATCAAAAGATGAAAACATATCATCCATAATAATTGCCTCAATACGGGCCAAATGTTCAGAAATAGTCGCTCTTGCTAATCCAACTTGTTCTGCCAAATCACTAACTCTAATTCTTTTAGGGACATCAAAGAAACCTCTATCATAGGCGAATTTAGCCAGTTTAATTTGTTTAGGGCTTAAAATAGAATTATTTGAAGTAAGTTTGAAATCTAAACTTCTAGCACTAGTTCTATCAGGCTTTGATAAAATCCTAGCTAATGTGGTGACAATTCTTAGTTTCATTGGAGGCCCTTGAATGATGTATGTTAATCCTTCACCATCTAATCTGCAACCGGGAACTGCACTTGTACCATTAGTTCTTGCGTTAATGTTTGACAATGAATGATTCAGTCTAACTAAAAGAATAAAACTATCATTAGGCCCTATTGGTTCAAGAATAACTTCTAGAAGTTCTAAGAAGTATAATTTACTAATATCATCAACGGTTTTACCTTCACAGAAATTAGCCTTGACAATTATTCGAACATCCTTTGGAACACGTTTAACATAAGATAAAAACTCCAAATGCTTGAAAATATCAAGAATTTCGGCGATATCTAGTTCTCTAAGCCTAGCCCTCTTCCAAAACAGGGAGACCTCGCGCATATTAGGCGCTTGACTTCTTAGGTCATAATATATGTTGAAATATGCTTTATCAATTTCTCATCTCCAACCAAGCCAAAAATGTAACAATTGGTAGTAAGATGAAGAGGACTTTGTTCAATTTATTTTGATATGTATCATATTCTTGACTTGTATCGGGATTTACTTCAATTGATTTTGCTTTTCTAGTTCTTCTTAGAACGCTAACTTTAGATTCGACTCTACTTAGAACTCGGTCTCTTAATTCAGGTGAAGAACTCTTTGATGTGCCCTTTCCAACAATTAATTTGACAGTGGTTTGGTCCGCTATTTTTAGTGCTGCATCAACTACCCCCTCAATATTTTTTAGATTATGCATGTCGATTCTAATATTCATTCCATCACTTGTAACGTGACTTAATACTCTCCAATTTCCTTGACCTTCATTGAATTCTTCAAGAATTTCTCTAGCTCTTTCAAGAGGTTTCATGCTCAATTTAACTGGTTTCCTTCTTTTAGATAAGAAAGGTCCTAGGATAATTGAAACAATAAAAGGAGGAGTGCACATCAAGTACAGAGTACGATTGATTTCTTCAGCGTCAGTCAAAACCGATATAGTTGCTAAAGAGAAGCCGAGATATAATCCAATCAAAGCACCGGCTTGTAAGCCCATCCATAATCCGACTGGCTCACCTTCCTGTTCTGACACATGCCGACCAATTCACCATTATTCATCAAGACTTTTATTGACAAAATGATTAAGTCTATGTTTTTTTAGTAACAAATGTGCAGAAGAACGGTCTACAAGAAAGAACCCGAGAGATAAAGGTCGGGATGTGGATTTTTGGGATATTTGGCTTTTTCTTCGTATCATTTTTCTTTTCCCCAATGGCTTTACCTACTGATTTTGTTCCTGATTTAGATGCTAGAGCTAATGCTTTAGACTACATGACTGAGGATGGATTGTATTCTTCAGGAAATGATGGTAAAGAGGAGAAATTTGCTTGGTCTGAACTTGATCTTTTTACTGGCTTCATATATGCTTTTGGCGACTTCAATTGCCACAATAAAGCAGAACGTTCATGGGAAATAAACGGTAATCAAATGCCTGTATGTACTCGTGATATCGGTATGTTCCTTGGGATTGCAATCGGTGGATTTGTATTTTCTAGAAGGGGATATAACCGTTGGACTATAAAGGATACTTGTCTGTCTATTTTTCCAGATCATTGGTTATCTAAGATATATAGAAAGAATTTCAGAACCTATGCATGGCTCCTAATTGGAACATTATTCTGCCTTCCTTTAATCATCGATGGCTTTACCCAATTACTGACTTCTTATGAGTCAAATAATCTTATGCGACCAATTACTGGAGTTGCTTTCGGTATTGGTTTTGGAATTCTAATTGCAGCAACGTACTCTGCAAGACCTAAATTTTTCAAATCAGCTGGTGAAGTTCAATTGCCAAGCGGACTTAGATTTGAGTTAGTAAATGAAGAGGAGTAATTAGCTAGGAGGCTTTGTTTTCCACCAAATTATCAATTCATCAGAATTTTTTGGTGTAGGACAATTTTCATGACCACTTGTCAACATTTCTAAACGTTTTAGAATTTTATCTACCGATTTACGTATCGATAATGGTGGAGTTTTTTCAGTACCATGCATCAGAATTTCAGGAAGAGAATCTTCCCAGTTAGAATTAGGGTTACTTCTTCTCCAAGATGCAAGAGATGGCCTTAGAGGCCACATTGCCAATGCTAATCTTCCATAACCTAATTTTTCATCTCTTAACTTGAAAACCTTGGCTTCGGAAAATGGAACATGAGATTGTTGCTTGTGGATCCATCTTTCGTGTTCAAGCCACTTTACTAAACGTTGAGTATGTCTTTGAGTTACCATTCTGTGAGGCCCAAGAGACTTGTGTAATCTCGGGACTTCAGTAGAACCAACAATTAGAGAAAGAGTACCTAGTATAGACCAGCATGATTGAGAATAGGAAGTAGCAGGGACATCAAATTCCTTTGCACTATCTTTAGGCCACAAATCCTCTCCAAGTTTCATCCATTCACTAGGACTTTTTCCCGATAACCACCCAATATGAATTGCAGTTTTCATTTCCGGGGCGCCAGGTAGTCGAGTTTGTTTCTTTACATCTCTGACTAGGCTACTAAGTAAGTATCTGTCTACTTGGTCTGAATCGACATTTAAAGGTGCTGGTTTTCTATTGAAAAAAGAACGCAATTCATCTCTCAATTTTCTTCTCAATTCATCTAGTCCACCTTCATTTAATATGGGTCCAACAACACAACATTTGTCGAAAGGCTCAGGGACCTTAATTTTGCCTGAAAGTAAGTCATTGAAGCCTTTACGGATTTTCTTTTGTATATCGGTTGTTTCAAAGTATTCTTGTTTTTGACTTGTCATTCTAAGGGTGCCAGATTGGATTCTTTTAATCGCTTTTTCAGGGTCACAATCAATCCAAATAACCAAGTCGGGAATCATTGCTGCAGCATTCATTTTACAAACTTGTTCAAGACCTAATTCTCCAACTATTCCTTGGTAAATTAAAGATGAATGTATGTTACGGTCTGATATCACAATATTTCCCTTTTCAAGAAGTGGTTTTATCCATGTATGCGAGTGATCTAATCTATCGGCAGCGAATAAACCAGCCTCTTGGAGAGGGGTTTTATCGCCCGTTTTAACAGAGTCAAGGGCTAATTTACCAAGTTCACTGTGCCTTCTAGGTTCATGTGTGGAGTATACTTGTGGAAATGGATAATCATTTACTAATTCTAAGATTATTCTAGCAGCCTCTCCTTTACCTGAACCATCTCCCCCTTCAATAGATATGAGGTACATGATCACACCTCTTCAACATCTTCAAACTGCTCTTTTGTTAGAACTAATAGCCCCATTCCTGCTAAAATTAGTATGGGTCCAAATATGATTAACCCTCGACTAAACAGACTTACACCAGCCATATATTGAGTTCTTCTATACCTCTTGGCTCTTTTGGTTTCAATCGATGCTTGTATCCCAACAAAACCGGTCAAAATAGTCATTATTCCAATAAATGTTGACAACCCAACAGCAGCTTCAAGAGACCATCCAGATTCCTCAGATATGAAATCCTCAGATACTAAACCACTCCCGTTTTTCATAGTAAATGGTTGCATAAATCCATCAACAGCATCAAATGTCCGCTCTATAGTATCGTAACCATCCAAGGAAACTCTTAGAATCATTCGATCTGCTTTTACATTTTTAAGTTGGAAATAGCCATTATCATTAGTTAGAGTGGATTGAATAGTTTCAGAACTATCATAATCCAATAAAACAATACTGACATTGTAAATTCCATGACCTTCTAAATCTAGTGTTTGACCGGTTATATCAACACTTTGAGTTTGATCAAAAATTGATGAATTGAGTAATTCAGAAGGATTGCCTTGTAGGATAATACCTCCACTAAAAATTCCTAAAATACTACCTACTAAAATTAATATTGAAGCGAGTTTTCTAATTCTTGATTTATCATCTACCTCTAATTGTAAAAGTCTTTCAAGATTTCTTTTTTCCGATGAATTGACCGCTGTATCGACAGATGTCTCTTGAACTACAATTTCTTCTTCTACAGCATCACTAGAGGATTTTTCGAGTTGTTTCTTGACACGTTCCTTGAGCGCCTTTCGGCGTTCTTCAAAGTCACTTTCTGTCAAGTTTAACCCTCCGCTCAATGTATCTGTAAAGGTGCGCGGATAATACCCCTTCCCCTATTAGTCCGCGCAACATTATATCTTTTTTATCCTATAATCTAGGATAAAAATTACCAGAAAGAGTCCGAATGTAATTGAAAGTGAGATAATCCCTAATGTAAAACTATTCTCAATACTATTTGTTTCACTATTATCTGAATTTTCTTGATCTTCTAATGCCTGATTATCAATACTATGAGTGGAATCTAAAATCCATGATTCACTTAGTAATCCTAATTCCAGTAATTGTCCTATTCGTCCTAATGATTCAGCACTAACTTTGTCTATTGTATCGTTATGGGTATGCCAATAACCTCCCCATTTTTCAGCCCCTTCGCCAGAGTGAATATCGATAATATCTATTGCTGGAACTCCACGTTCATATGCCGCAACATGATCATCAATAACGCCGTATGATGTTTCAATATCAAATATATCTTCACCAGGATACCCCAAACAGTCATTTTCCCCTTCAACTAAACCTAGTGCTTCTGCCAATGGTTGAATTGTCAGCCAAAGTTCAGAAGTTCCCGGCCAAACATGAGTGAAATGTAAATCAGCGTCTCCAATCATATCAATGACAATGAAGGCTGAAATATTACTAAGTTCATCATCAGTTCGATTTTCGGCCCATGCTTTGGAGCCATATATTCCTGGCCTCTCTCCTTGGTCCTCAGCGTCAGTAAAAAATAACTTTACAGAATGATTTAGGCTCATTTGAGGAATAATTTTTCCCATCTCAATAAGAACAGCAGTAGCACTTGCGCCATCATTTGCACCATCGATTGGAGTATTTCTAAGGCTCTCATTATCATCTCTTTCTGCACGGTCGCGTGAATCATAATGAGCGACAAAATAAATTTCTTGAGAAGAGGAATTAGCAGGCTTGTATGTTGCAATCAAGTTTGTCAGATTGAAATTTTCTCTGTAATGTGTTTCTTCCTCAAAAGTCCATCCAGTTAAGTTTTCTTTGATTGATTCTCTAAGGGTAAAAGAGGCATTTGAGCCCGGTAATCTAGGCCCCAAATCTACTTGCCAGTGTACAGATTGATTGGCAGCCGTAGAATTAAATGTAAAATTTCCGTAATATTCACATGGTTCTGTTTCAATATAACTTATTTCTTGATCATTTTCTGAAGCTAAAACCATCGAGCTATTAGTTAGTAGTATGCCGATTATTAGAAATATAAAAAGTCGATTATTTTGTGATGAAATAACCTTTAAACCGATGAGCATTAATGACTCCTATTAGACTGACCCTTAAATACCTCTTTTCGACTCGCTCAATTAGATAGCAGTATCGCAATTATTTGGGTAGTTTATTATGTCGGAAAATCGTTCCAATAAAGCCTTATTTTTAATCGCACTTTTCTTTGTATCAGTTTTGTCTCCATTAATCCCATCCTCAACCGCTGATGCCACTGATGGAAATGATAGAACTCCATACAATGCTGGGGGAGTCATAATAGGCGATTTGAAAGATTTTGACCCTAAAAATGGCTCTCAGTACTTATTCATAGATGAGCCAGAACCTGTTGTTTCTGCATATGGATTCATGAAGCAGGCTTGGATTGATGCAGGGAGGCCTGGTGTTGATGATATGGTGTACGAACCTGTAACTAGCGGTAGGTCCAGCGGCAGAGTATGTAATCCTCATCTAGTAGGTGATGAACTTTCAGTTCCAACTTCTGGAGGTTCAATCAACGCATATGTCGCAAAAACAACCAGTACTGTTGCCTTTGTTGTTCAAACTGGAAGAACTCTTTCATCCACTGTGTTAAACAATCTTGCATCATCCTGGGATAGTACAATTTATCCTACAATGACAACATATTACGGTAAGGATTACCAAGATGGTAGAGGTCTTGCACCTCCAGATATAGATAATAATTGTCAAGTTCAAATTATAATTTACGATATTGATGGCCCGTATAACACAGGAGGTTATTTCTCTCCTTCATTTGCGAGTTCAAGAGAATCGGTATTCATTGATTTTGCAGATATTACATTATCATGGGGTAAATCGATTATTGCCCATGAATTAGAACATCTTCTTCACAATGCACAAGATCCTTATGAAAATTTATGGATTGATGAGGGTAATGCTGATGTTGCGATATATCTTTGCTTTGGAGCGGACTCCACCTTAGTCAGTCACCTTAATCAATGGACTGAGTCATCAGAATTATCTGTTAGATGGTGGAATCAAAGATTTGCTGATTACGGAGCTGGATTCATATTTACAATGTATCTTGCCGATCATTTAGGCGGTGGAGCTGCTGTTAGACAATTAGTACAAGATTCTGCAACAGGTGGTGTCGGAGTAGAAAAATTAGCGCTATCTCCGCCAGCAGGACAAAGTGGTTCAATAGGCAGGACAATGGGACAAATTTTTGCAAATTTCTCAATAGCAGCAGTTTTAGATTCTGATCAAGGGATTTATGGATTTTCAAATCTTGATTTAACACCTACGTGTTCGTCTGGATCATTTTGTAGAGTGCAGCCAGCAGATACAAACAGTGACTGGAGTTCTCCATGGTCTTCTACTGGCCATACAGTCGAAGGTTGGGGGATTAGGGCTTTCAAATTCACACCTGGCGGTTCATCTCCTGCTCCCTTGACAATTAGATTAACCTCTGATGTAAGTCAATTCGATGGAGTAGTTGTATCCAAATCAACTATCGATGGATTGTGGTCTGTATCTGATTTAAATTTCCAGAGTAATGTTGCAACCTCATTAGTACCTGGTTTTGGTAACTTAACCGATGAAGTTTGGGCTATCACTTGGTATGCTAGTACCGTTGCTGATTGTGATTACACTTCTTGTGGCACATCTTATCCGCAAGGGACGGTTGATATCGAAGCCGCAAGAATCACCTCTCCGGCAACTCTGACAATAAACACAACTGAAACCTCAGATAGAGATGGTGACGGTAATGACGATACTTCCAGTGTAAACTTCAATGTATTTTCCAATGCTTTCTTTGAAGATTTAGATGTAGAAGTTAGTGTAATCGATTCTTCAGGACAAATTGTAGACTCCATAACAAATAGAATTTCTGCCGGTGGTGGTCAAGACACAAATAGCAATGTATGGTTCACATCTAATTTAGATGGCCAGTATACTTTGAGATTTGAATGGTATGATATGATTGGTAATTTGATTAATAGTACATCTACAGCACCCTTAACTCTATCAAATATGATGCCAAGTGCTAATGGGAGTATTTCATCAAATCAAACTCAGACATGGGAGAATATTGAATTTAGTGGAGGAGGTTTTGACGCATGGGGTCTGTCATTAGACAATAATTCTCTACCTTACAGAGACTCTCCAGTTGCTTATCTTTGGGACTTTGGTGATGGGACTACATCATCACTGAAATCTCCTACTAGATCTTATCAAAGCATAGGTGATTATAATGCCACATTGAAGATTATGGATCAGGGAGGAGTTTGGTCCCAACCTGAACTTCACAGAGTAAATGTGACTGATGATTCATCTCCAGTTCCGATTATTACTGTAAATAATATTGTAATAGATAGTGAAATTAGTATATTTACTGATCAATTGATTCAATTTTCAGGCTCTAAGTCTTCAGATAATGTCCCTGTTGAGAATTTACTATTCCAATGGGACTGGGGCGATGGCACTATAGATTCTGGAATTGGTCTTTACTTGGTTCAGCATGAATGGGGAGATATTACAGGCGAAAATATAACATTTAATGTTACATTAACAATTTTTGATGGAATCAATTCAGGACAAAAGAATATTTTGGTTTATGTCAATAATAGAGTTCCATATCAAATATACTCTGATAATCTAACAACATATACCTATACCTCTGTTTTAATGCCAGATGTATTTGCTGATGATGATGGTAGCATTGTTCAGTATGAGTGGAGTTTCCCCGATGGGGTTAACTTAGGTGGAGGAATAACCGATAAGAATGATGACTTTGTTGAAACAAGTTCAACACTTGCTTATCCTAACCCATCATGGGATAATCCTGGACTGAAAACAGCTTTACTAACCGTAACGGATGATGATGGTAGCCAATCGTCAACTCAATTATTCATCAATGTCCTGAATCAAATTCCGATCGCCGAGTTCGTTGTTAAGACCTCTACGGAAGACGGAACCAACCTAATCGACTTTAGAGTAGAAGATGGAGATACAGATGTTCCTTATACTTTCGATGGAAGAAATTCATATGATATCGACGGAACAATGGGCGATTCAAGTGACCTAATTTTCAATTGGACATTCAGTGATGGGACATATGGAGATAAACCCCAAACAACATTTACCTTTACTGAACCTGGAGTCCATTCTGTTAGTTTGTTTGTTATAGATGAACAAGGCGACCAAAGCATTTCAAAATCACTAACTATTAGAATATCCAATCCTTTACCAATAATTTCAGTTAAAATTTTGGATGCATGGGTTTCAGGGCAACAGGTCACAGATACAACTCCAATGCCCGAAGGTTTCATTCCTGATGCATGGTCTCATACTTTTGATGACCAAGATAATACTTTCACGGCTCCTAATTTTATGCTTTATTTTGATTCTGATGGAACTAGAGATGGTGATAGAAAGTTCGAGGGTAAGTTTTCACCACTTGATTCTACTCTAGATAGTTGGAATGGTCTAGTTGACTATACTTGGGATTTTGGAGATGCATCACCTCTAAATCACGAACCATCGCCATGGCATTCTTATGAAAATCCTGGAGAATATACTGTCACTCTAACTGTTAGAGATGCATTTGGAACAGGGGATGTTAGTAGGCAATCTTTTACTATAATGGTAGATAATCCTCCAAATATCATTGATATTTCACTTCCAGAAGAGATAATAATGGAAGAATCCACTTATTTATCAGCAAATATTACAGACTTAGAATTAGAAAAACAAATTCTGATTTATCGCGACACAAACATAGATGATGGTTCATTGTATGACATTGATGAATATATTGATCCAGGTTTAATAGTAAAATGGGATATAGACTTAGAATTTGATGAAGATAGAAATGGAGATCCTGAAGACGATTATATTATTCCTTCAAGTGACTTATTCTATAGAATTGAAACTACATGGAATAATTCGGGTAAATATCAAATCGGCTTACTTGCTTGTGATGGTTTAGGTATGTGTGCTTATGCTACCGAAGAGGTAGATGTTGCTCCCAAGCCAGACGACCCCCCATCTCTTTCAGATTTCGAGGTTGAAGACTGGATGAATTGGATTAAAGAAGCAGGTTCTAGTTTAGCGACTTTTATTGCTTTAATCGCAGTAGCTTTGATACTTGGTTGGTTAGTTATGAGAGAATCTAGTGATGTAGAAGATGAAGCAAAGCAAGCCGCTGAAACGTATGCTGATGTTGAACATGTAGAAGTTCAAGGTGGACTTCTAGGGATGGATCAACACACCCCTCCACCAGCACCAGCGATTCTATCCAAGGATGAACGTAGGAGCGAAGAAAGTGGATACATTAGACCTTTGAGGAGAAGAATTTAATCGTTAGTATCTTGAACTGTCAACTAATGAGTCATAATGAGGAGATTGAATGAGGCCAAAAATCGTTTTACTCATTCTTGTAATGTTCCTTTTACCTCTCATTGTCCCTGCAGCTAATAATCCTGTTTCTATTATCAATAATGCTTCTGCAGCAGATGCCTGCGAAGGAGATATAGAACCAGTAAGTTGGAACCAATCATTACAGAGAATTGCAATGGTGCCCCATTTTAATCCATATGAAAGTTGGTGGGATATTTTTGACGAAGGCCCAGGAAATGGTAAAGATAGAGGTGGTAATGATGCTTCAAATGGTCAAGAAGATTCTATCGATATGTCATTGAGTCCAGAACCGGAATGGATGTATTATGCTCCTTGGGAACAAGAAGATTTGACTTTAGACCCTTTTGTTTCTAATCATCATGCGACTCTTTTAATTGGCAATGATAGTGTTGGTGCGTTGAAAGTTAACCTTTCAGCAAATCACAGAACAACAATTTGCATCACACTCCAAGACTTTGATCAAGTAAATGGTTCGAATGTTAATGCCGATATTTATTTACTCACTTCTAGTGAATATACCAAGTATGAGGAAAGTTACTTTTCTTCTCATTCAAATAATCGTTGGTATTCTGATGCTGAAGAATCATTAAGTGATATTCCGCCTGAATGGAGGAGTTTTAATTTCTTAGGTTGGAAATCTTTTAGAGACGCCCATCAATATGAGAATGTTGATGAAGTTAATTTTGCTTTGAGTCTTGACGGCCCAGAAGTATATTCTGGTTTGTTTGGGAATCAAGATTGGCAAGATTTCTACATCGTAGTTGATACATGGGACAATGTCCATGACAATGATGCGCAACCTCCTGAAACAATTACTGCTGCTGATATTACGATAATTACTACAGAAAGAACGTTGATACTTCCTAATTTCACCGTTTCTTTGGTATTCTTGGTTTTGATTATCGGCTTTGCAATATTTCCTTTTATACTAAACGCAAGATACATGCGAGCTGGGCTACAGGCTGAACAACAATCTACTGGCATTGTTCCATCTCTCAACACCGCAGCTGAATTACCTCCTCCAGACGGAGTAAATATTGCCGACAGTAATATTCTCAAAGGCAATAACAATGGCGAATAATACGAATAAGTACTATTCATTCTGTTACAGGGTCAAATGTCTAGATTTGGATTCAATATTCCAATAATGCCCAAGCATCTCTCAAATCTCTGACATTAATCAATCCTCTATCTGATAACCTGAAATGATTAAGCATAGTTGCGTAAACTAAACTTTGGCCTAGAATTGGGGCGTGTAATCTAACCCAATCGCCACCATTTCCTAATCCCATCAAGCTATGAGGTTCTTCATCATTAGACAGTGTGTGGGCCGCTTCGATTATTTGAAGAGAGTCTTGGTGATTTGATATTGAGGAGCAGAATTTGATTATATCTCCTTTATCGTAATTCGATCGGACTAGTTCTATAATTTCGTTCGCACTAGGAGTGGCACTAGAGTCGTGATAAGATGCGATTACTTGACATCCAGAATCTGATGCACTGGAATGAAGTTTCTTTCTGTCTTTTTCTTCAATTGAAAGTTCTAAATCAACAAAACTGACCTCTGATTTAATCGCTTTACTCAATACATCAAGCCTTTGCTTTTCATTTCCAGCGAAAAAGCCTCCTTCTCTAACTGGTCGAACAGTAAAAATTACAGGAACAGGGATTGCCTCTTTGAGTGCAGAAATAGATTCTTCGATATCGATTTCTTCGAAGTCTTTCACAGTCCATTCAGTTTCAGGTGGCATTTTACTAATTTTTTCTCCATCTTCATTTTCTGAAACGGTTGGTTCGGGTTTGATTAAGTATAGTTTGTCAAATCGAACTTCGACATAATCAGCACCAGCAATATTTGCTCTATTTGCTTCATCAATCATTTCATCTACTGTAATACCTTCTAAAGATACGCACACTTTCGGCTCAGCCATATTTGGTCCAATTAGGGGGTGTTATTAACGCTCACGCTTGAGAGGAGTATCTATACAAATAGAAAACAAGTGATTTTAGTAATGTTGAAAAGCAGAAATAACTAGTAAATTGAACATATTTTTGCTATGTTTTCCACTACCTTTAAACACCTTCAATGGTGGTTAACAATGGTAGGGGAGTTGAGGACGAGTAATCAATGCATTGCGGCAAAATTCCATGATGGAAAAGATACGTTTTGTAGTGAAAAAAACCCCCTTCAAAATTAAATTCAGTGATTATAGAATTTAAAAACCCGGAGTTGAAAAAATGAGTGAAGATTATAGCGCATCTAGTATCCAAGTACTGGAAGGTTTGGAAGCGGTAAGGAAAAGACCGGGAATGTATATTGGAGATCCACACGATGGCTCAGCCTTACACCACTGTATCTGGGAAGTAGTAGATAACTCAGTAGACGAACATCTTGCAGGTTTCAACAATAAGATAGAAGTCCGAGTGAAATCAGATGGAACATTATCAGTTAGAGATTTTGGTAGAGGGATTCCAGTTGGAGTGCATGATGAATTTGGAGTATCTGCAGCAGAGGTAATCATGACCAAACTCCATGCCGGAGGTAAGTTTGATAATAGCTCATACAAGGTTTCTGGAGGATTGCATGGAGTCGGAGTATCTGCAGTAAATGCAGTTTCTGAATGGATGGAAGTTACAATTCATAGAGATGGCAAAATACACCAGCAAAGGTATCATGCAGGAGTTCCAGCCTCTCCATTGGCAGTAATCGGAGATTGTGAAGACACTGGGACAACAATAGCATTCAAACCGGATTTGACTATTTTTACAGAAATCATAGAGTTTGAATTCGAACAGATAGATACAAGACTGAAAGAAACAGCATTCTTGAATGCCGGGTTAGAAATAGAGATTATCGATGAAAGAGGCGAAGAACCACACATATCGAACCACCTATATGAAGGTGGAATCGGCGAGTTCGTATCTCAATTAAATAAAACTAGAGAAGCAATGCACCAAGAGGTAATTGTAATATCTGGCGATAAGGAATTAGAAATCGGAACCGTGACAATCGACCTAGCACTACAGTGGTCAAATGCATTTAGTGAATCTATTAGATGCTACACTAACATAATCCGGAATAAAGATGGCGGCACTCACATGTCAGGACTTCGGACAGCACTGACTAGTTGTGTTAACTCCTATGCAAAGAAAAAGAATTTACTGAAGGGTGAGAGCCTCTCAGGCGATGATGTTAGAGAAGGCCTAACCGCTATAGTTAGCGTTAAGCACCCAGACCCATCATTCTCATCGCAAACAAAAGATAAACTAGTTAGCAGTGAGGTTACAGGCATAGTTCAAACCATTGTTTATGAGAAATTGGGGGAGTTTTTCGAAGAAAACCCTTCGGTTGCTAAGTTAATCATTGAGAAAGCCTTACTTGCCTCTAAGGCTAGAAAAGCAGCACAAAAGGCTAGAGAACTTACCCGAAGAAAAGGCGTCCTTGAAGGGGGTGGCCTTCCTGGTAAACTTGCTGATTGTCAATCTAGAGATCCTTCTGAATGCGAAGTCTATCTTGTAGAAGGTGATTCTGCTGGCGGTTCCGCTAAGACCGGCAGGGACCGTAGAATACAAGCAATATTGCCTCTAAGAGGTAAAATCTTGAATGTTGAAAGACAAAAGAGAAATATAGCAAAGGTATTCCAAAATCAAGAAATTCAAACTATGATTAGAGCTCTAGGCGCCGGAGTTGGTAATAATCCTGATGACGAAGGGGCTTTTAACCCTGAAAAACTTAGGTATTCAAAGATAATTATAATGACTGACGCTGACATAGATGGTGCTCATATACGTACATTGATGTTAACTTTCATATGGAGGTTTATGAGAAGAGCTATCTCTGAAGGCCATGTATACATAGCCCAACCGCCACTCTATCAATTATCAAAAGGTAGAGTTAGCAAATATGCCTTTAGCGATGAAGAGAGAGATCAGATGATTGAAGATCTCAAGGCTGGAAATCCAAATGCCAAAATAGGCGTACAAAGATACAAGGGTCTTGGTGAAATGAATCCTGAGCAATTATGGGAGACTACTATGGATCCTAAGGCTCGAACTATGCTTAAGGTAACAATAAGAGATGCTGAAGAATCAGATAGATTATTTGAAATTCTAATGGGAGAAGATGTCCCAGATAGAAGGGCGTTTATCGAAAAACATGCAAAGGAGGTGACCAACCTTGACATCTGATGAAGAGAACATAGAAAACATCGAAGGTGACGAAATAATCCCTCAAGGTAATCTTTTGAATCAACCCTTAGAAGAAGAAATGAAAACATCTTACATTAATTATGCAATGTCTGTAATCATTGGAAGGGCTCTTCCAGATGCAAGAGATGGCCTAAAACCAGTCCATAGAAGAGTGCTTTACGGGATGCATGAGGGAGGGCATACCGCAGATAAAAAATTCAGTAAATCAGCCCGTTCTGTTGGAGAAGTAATGGGTAAGTATCACCCTCATGGTGACCAGTCAATCTATGATACAATGGTTAGAATGGCTCAAGACTTTTCTTTAAGATATCCCTTGGTCGATGGACAAGGTAACTTTGGTTCAATCGATGGAGATCCACCTGCGGCAATGAGATATACTGAAAGTCGTTTAGATAGAATTTCAAAACATATGTTGGAAGATATTGATAAAAATACAGTTGATTTCCAACCAAATTTTGATGATTCAGAACAAGAACCTACAGTTCTGCCATCTAGACTCCCAAACCTAATCCTAAATGGAAGCGATGGAATTGCTGTTGGAATGGCCACACGTATTCCGCCACACAATCTAACTGAAGTAGCAGGAGCAATAAATCTGCATATTAAGACAATTATTGAAGAGGGAGTTGATGATTATAAAATTCCTCAAATTTCTATAGAACAATATATGGAGCACATACAGGGTCCAGATTTCCCTACTGGTGCAGGTATTCATGGAGTCGATGGAATATATGACATGTATTCCAAAGGTAAAGGCAGATTCCATGTTCGCTCAAAATGCGATGTACTAGATGACCAAAAGGGGAAGAAGATTATTATTCATGAAATACCCTATCAAGTTAAGAAAGCGGATATGCTAGTTCATATTGCTGAACTGGTCAGTAAAGGGACTGTTATCGGTATTAGAGATATTAGAGATGAATCTTCAAAGGAAGGTATTAGGGTTGTAATTGAAGTTAAGAATAATGCTGATCCACATGCTGTTCTAAACCAATTATACAAATCAAGCAGATTACAGGAATCATATTCTGCTAACATGATGGGTATTCTAGATGGAAGACCCGTTCTACTTACTTTACCAGTTATTCTCCACACATATGTCCAACATAGGGAGTCAGTTATCGAAAGAAGAGCCAAGTTTGAATTGGGCAAGGCAGAAGCAAGAGCACATATTTTGGAAGGTTTGGTAAAAGCTCAAGACAGAATTGATGATGTTATTGCAGTGGGTAAAGCAAGCGCTAGCCGTGAACAATTTGAATCTGTGCTCAAAGGAGATGAGACTATGAGCGGAATAGCAGTATTTGATTTTACAGAACCTCAAGCAAAGGCTATTGCTGAAAGAAGATTGTACCAATTGAGTAGACTAGATGTTGAAAAAGTTCAGAATGAATATTCTGAATTACAATTAAAGATTGCAGACCTAAACGATATAATTTCATCTCGTAGTAGAAGACTAGATATTTTATTGACAGAATTAAATGAAATGGTTGAAAAACATGGAGATGAGAGACGTTCTTACATAGATCCAATGCCACTTTCAATGGATAGAGAAGATCTAATTGAAGAAAGAGCTATTGCTATAACGCTAAGTGAGGATAATTATATCCGCCACTTACCAGTAGAATCTTTTAGAGTACAGAATAGAGGAGGTAAAGGACTCAAAGGTGTTGCCACTAAAGCAGAAGATACCCCTCAGTTAATCATCACTTGTTTTAGTAAAGATAGATTACTAATTTTCACAGATCAAGGCAGAGTATATGGGTTGAAAGCATGGGAAACTCCACTTGGAAGTCGACATTCTAGAGGAGGACACATTAGGAATCTTCTAGAAAGTTTACGCGACGATGAAAACATAGTAACAATTTTACCGATTTCTAGAGATTTATTAGAATCTCCTGAAGGAAATTATTTACTATTTGCTACTAAACTTGGACTGATCAAAAAGACACGTTTAGAAGAATATGTTAGAATAAATCGTAATGGTAAGTATGCTCTTCGATTCAAACTCGATGGCGATAGTTTGGTCAATGTTAGGTGTGGAACAGATGATTCAGATATAGTAATGATTTCTAGTACTGGATTCGCAAGCAGATTTGCATGTCAAAAGATAAGATCATCTGGTCGTGTTTCAGCAGGAGTATATGGCATTAAAACAGGTAACCGTAAAGGCGCAGATGGCGGTCATGTAGTTGGTATGATTGCAACTGACAATACCGAAACTCAAATTCTTACAATTACCAAAAACGGTATGGCAAAGAGAAGTAGACTTGGAACAGCAGAGAAGATACCTGATTTAGATTCAGAAGGAATTCAAAAAGTTGACAAAGAAACAGGTGAACTCAAAGAAAGAACAGATGGCTACCGAAAGACAAACCCGGGTGCTAAAGGCGCATTTACAATGAACATTGATCATGAAGAAAATGATGAGATCATCGCTGCTAGGCACATACCTGACTTGGAGGATAACCTATTTGTCTTAACCAAGAAAGGTATGATGATTAGATTACGTTCAAGTCAGACTAAAGAAACCAAATCCAAGAAATCTAAAGGAACCAGAATCATGGAACTGAGGAATAGTGATAAGTCCGGATTTACTGATGAAATCATCTTTGTTGCAAGACTACCTGCTGATTTGATTGATGAAGAAGATGATTTTGATGCTATGGATACAGATGGTGATGGAGTAGTTACTAGAGAAGAATTTGAAGCAGCTCAAGAGATGAAAAACCTACTTGAAGAAGAGTGATTTAAAATCGACGACTTGAAACATGATTACAGTTTGTCACGGCTTAGGCCGGAGTGTTTTTTGGCTAATGAGTTGATTTTATGGATGAGCGTTCATTGATTTATGATTGGAATACTATAGACTATGATTTCAATAGAAACCCTTCTAATCATCCTCACGGTGTTTGGTTTGATGATGAGACTCTAAGAGATGGATTACAAAGTCCTAGCGCAAGAAATCCGTCAATCGAGGAAAAAATTGAATTATTATCTTACATGGAAAAACTGGGAATTCAAAAAGTAGATCTTGGACTACCTGGAGCAGGACCATTTCATCGTGAGCACATTGATGCTCTGATCTCCCACATAACTTCCAATGATTATCAAATTAGACCAGGTGCTGCAGTTAGAACCTTGATGAATGACATCGAACCTCTGGTTGAAATGCAGAATAAACATGGAATTCCTATACAGGCTTCAGCCTTTTTGGGTACTAGCCCAATTAGACAATACACCGAAGGATGGACTATGGACAAACTAATTTCTACAATGGAAAAAGCAGTTAGTTATGCCGTAGAAAATGATGTGCCGGTTATGTTTGTTACAGAAGATACAACTAGATCTAATCCTGATGATGTAAAGAAAATTTATCAAAGAGCCATGGAATTAGGGGTCAGAAGATTATGCGTTTGTGATACTTGCGGGCATGTTACCCCTAATGGAGTAAAGAAATTACTTAATTTCATTGATGAAGAAGTTATCAAAGATGGGGGGTACCATCGTAGCGATATAGAAGTAAACTGGCATGGTCATCAAGATAGAGGTTTAGGAGTTGCAAATAATATTGCTGCGGTTGAAGCAGGTGCGGATGTAGTACATGGTACAGCACTTGGCGTTGGGGAAAGGGCTGGTAATGCCCCTCTTGACCAAACATTAGTCAATTTGAAATTGATGGGAGTAATTGACAATGATTTGACCCACCTAGATGAATACACTAGGTTGGCAAATAAGTATATTGAAGTCCCACTACCTAGAAACTATCCTGTTTTTGGTGAAGACGCATTTGAAACTGGTACTGGAGTTCATGCTTCAGCAGTGATAAAGGCTATGCGTAAAGGAGATAATTGGCTAGCAGATAGAGTCTACTCTGGAGTCCCTGCTGGTGACTTTGGACTAAAACAAGTTATCCGAATCGGTCATATGGCAGGGCGCTCAAATATAATTTGGTGGCTTGAACAGAATGGTTATGAGGTTACAGATGATTTAGTTGCTCATCTATTTGAAGTTGCAAAAAGTCAAAGAAGAAATATGGAAGACTCAGAGGTTGAAGCAGCAGTAAAGCAATTTTTGAATTAAGCATCTGCTTCTTCATAATCTGAGAATGAGTTTGATTTTTGTTGATTAGATTTTCCAGACATCCATTCACCATCAATTCCATCACCACTCCATTCACCATCGACATTAACTTCGTCAATATCCTGCTCTTCTCTCCAGATAGCATCTTCTTCAGAGCCACAAACAATGAATTTACCATTATCATCAATTTGTTCTTCTAGCAAAGAAATATGCTTCGAAACTGGTAGGAAATGCCCTACCGGCATTCCACTGGCTGTAAATGGATTAGTAGCTGCACCAACCAGTAAACCATCTTCTGGCGCCACAATATCAACTGTTAACCCAGGTGTTGCAGGGTCTGAAATAGTTGCAATAACTTCTCCTTCTCGCATTACGGAACCTGAAGTAACAAACATATCCAACAGTCCTCCTTCACTAGCCCTCAACCATCGAGAACCGCTAGCCAACATACGGAACCTTGGCCTATTGGGCTTACCGGGTATCATTCTTAATGACCTTAGGATATTAGTTACGCCATGAATAGCAACTTTTACAGATTCATTATCCAGTAAATTTGCCCCTCCTCCTTCATATGTGATAGATGGGATGTCATTTTCAACAGCCGCTTTTCTAAGAGATCCAGACGGTGGCTTCGAATCTAAAATAATTTCAATGCCAAATGCTTTAGCAAGTATATTGGAACCTGCATGAGCTAAATCAGCCCTTAATTGAGGCATATTTGAACGACCTTTGGCAGCACTATGTAAGTCTATAATTGCGTCACTATCTTTAAGTAAGTACTTCCATACTTGAGCAGCAACTCTTCGTGTAGTAGTTGTTTTGAAATTACCTGGGAAATTTCTATTTAAATCTCTACCATCAGGAAAATATCTAGACTTAGCTCTGTAACCTGGAAGATTTACAACAGGGACAATTCTTAATGTCCCAGCCATCTGTTTTGGATCCAAGGGATTACCAATGTCTGTAAAAGCATTAGATAACAAATGAGTACATGCTGAAGGACCAGTAAGTTCATCTCCATGAATACCTCCAAGAATTGTTATTGTAGGACCAGGCCTTTCGCCATGTATTACTGTAACTGGAATTGGCCATGGGTCTCCTAAATCAACTTCCAATAATGGTAAAGAAATTGTTCTTATTGTTCCTGGTTTGATTATTTTCCGATACAAACGAATATTGCCCCATTCTGCCGCTCTATCCCATTCAGGCCTATCCTCTGTTTGGTGAGCTTCTAATGCTTCTTTAATTGCAATTCTTCTTCTTTTAGGCAATTCATGAGCAACACGAACCTTCGTCTTGTCAGTACGTTTCTTGCCACCCATGTACGTGCGAATAATTCATTCATCAAGAACAATGCGATTGAAACAATCTATACAAACAAACAAAGACGGACTAATCTACGCTTATTTATGGATGAACTAGGGGTTCAACAAAAGTACGCAGCAAATTCAATTTGCTTTGGGTGTGGGCCAGCAAATAAAGAAGGTCTACGTATCAATAGTACTAGGATAGAAAATGGATTGTACCTAGAATATAAGCCAGAAGAACACCATCAAGCATTTCCTGGAATGATAAATGGCGGAATCATTGGAACATTACTAGATTGTCATGGAAATTGGACTGCAGCAATTGCTCTCATGGATCAGAGTGGTGACGAACAACCACCTTGTACGGTCACAGCATCTTATTCTGTAAAACTTAGACGCCCAACTCCTACTGATACTATCCTATGCGTCACTAGCCAAGTCAAATCAATTGAAGGAAATAAAGTGGAAGTCGAACTTTTATTGGAAGCAGAAGGTAAGGTTTGTGCTACCGGAAGTGGGTTATTTGTGGCGGTTAAAGAGGGACATCCTGCTTATCATAGATGGAGTTGATTAGATTAATGGTCAATCCTAATCATCAACAAATAGTTAAATTAGATAAATTAAGAAGTATAGTTTTAGATTTGATGCTGGACATGGAAGTTTGGAATAAAACTAACACTCAGGTTTTGAAGCAAATAAAGTTAGGTGTTTTAAGAAAAAATGCTACACAGAGGCATGGTGTGACCAGGTGGAAAATTGGTTCAGATATATCTGATCTAAATCCACAAGATGTAGAAGTAATAGATATTCATCCAGAATTATTAGAGGAAAGATGGAATGCTTATGCTGCTTTTGTTTTGCATCATGAATACATTCACGCACTAGGTTTTAGAGAACATAATTCTAAATTTAGATTCTTGGAGAATGAATGGCCTGGCAATAGAGCATCTAAACATGGGAGTGAATTTACAGAGTTTTTACGATTTAAGAATGCAAAATGGATATGGAACTGTACTAAATGCGGTAAAGATTTCCCGAGAAAGAAACCATCTAAAGGCAAGTATAAATGCCGCGAATGCAATATTGTTTTGAAAGATAGAAAAGTCTAATCACTTCTTTTTAGACTTACTTTTAGCCTTTGATTTTGCTTCCTTAACCTTGCTTTCAGCATCCATATCAGCGTCTTCTGCGATTTTCTTAATGATCGATTCTTCTTCTTCAGAAATATCTCCATCTTTAGCAGCGGAAGTAATAGCTGCTTCTATGTTCATCTTTGCTGCATCTTCATCAGAGATTCCTAGAGCGGTTTGGAATGACTTTAACTCCTCTAATTCTTGTTCTGTAATTATTCCATCTTCCCAAGCAGAGTTATATGCCTCTAATAGGAAACTTTTGTATTCTTCAGGATTAAGTAAAACATCCCTAATGAGGCCATGATTTGGCCCGTCAGAGGAAGACATTTCAGATAATTCAAGAATTGCAATAGATCGTCTAACTTCTTTTACAGCCATATCTTTCAAACCATGTCCAGCCCATACAGCACCAGCAGCTACTACTGCTGCAGCAAACCATCGCATAATATCTGGATCAACGAGTTCACCTGGTTGAACTAAATGAAAAATACCAATTACAGCCATTGCGGCTCCGCACATCACTTCAACCCAATCATTTAGGTCAGGTTCATCGTCAAAAACTGAAAGTCTGTCTTCGATAATAGAGTCCATTTCATCGCTCATGTTGATAGGACAGTAGCAGAGGGGTCTTATGCGTGTCGGAATCACTCGGTGAAGCGTTGTCCTTTTGGACTGTTGGCGCGACAGTGGTATCATGGCGGCCGAGAAAGAGCATATCTCGAACTTGGAATTGCCACCAAAGGTAATCGATTTTATGTCTAAAAGTTGGGGCATAGAGAAATTACATCCTCCTCAATTACAAGCGATGCCTTCAGTGTTTAGTGGAAAAAATATTCTTCTTGCAATTCCTACTGCATCTGGTAAATCCTTGGTAGCTTATTTGGCCATAATGAAGAAATTATTAGTTGATGAAATTGGTACTAAGGCAGTTTATATCGTTCCACTAAAGGCTTTAGCGAGTGAAAAATTTGATGATTTAAAGTCAATGGCAAGCGCAGTAAATCTAACAGTAGGTTTGGGGATTGGTGATTCATCTTCAGAAGCAAAAAAAATTGAGGAATGCGATATTTTAGTCTGTACTTCTGAAAAATTAGATTCAATAATTAGAAATAATTCTCAAACGATGTCTAGAGTCTCTATCGTCGTGGCTGATGAATTTCATTTAATGAACGATTCCACTAGAGGGCCCACTTTAGAAATAAATTTGACTAAACTAAGATTCTTGAGGCCTGACGCTCAATTAGTAGCACTTTCAGCAACGGTTGGGAATTGTCAAGAACTTGCTGAATGGTTAGATGCCGATTTAATTCAGTCAGACTGGCGCCCAGTCGCATTAGAATATAGCACATTTCACGACCTACATTTGGAGCCTAGGATGGTACAATCATCACAAGTATCTAAATCCCCTGAGTTACTAAACCCCCCAAGAGATTTAGAAGGTCCAAAAACCCATCCAACATGGGTAGTGCTTAAAGACACAATCGATCAAGAAGGCCAACTATTGATTTTCGTTGGCACTAGAAGAAGCGCTGAGTCCGAGGCTTTGAAATTATCAAAACGAGTTTTCAAAGTTTTAGAAAAAGAAAATCCCGAGAGATTAAAAAAATTAAATGAACTTTCTCACACTTTAGAAGGAAGATCCCAAACAGCAATGGGCGAAAAATTATCCCAATGCATAGTTGGAGGAGTTGCATTTCATCATGCTGGATTGACCCATACACAACGCAAATCGATTGAAAATGCATTCAAAAGTGGATTATTAATTGCATTATCAGCAACTCCTACTCTTGCTGCTGGAGTTAATCTTCCTGCAAGAAGAGTATTGGTTAGAGACGTTAAAAGATGGGATGATGGAATGAATCGCCCACTTCCAGTTATGGAAGTTAGACAGATGCTTGGAAGGGCAGGACGTCCAAAGTATGATGATTATGGGGAAGCATGGATTTTGTGTAAAGGCACCGATGGTTGGGAAATAGCTGATGATGTCAGTGAAAGATATTTCTTTGGAGAAATAGAATCTATTTCCTCAAAATTAGCTAGTGAGCCAGCACTTAGGACACATTTACTTTCGATAATTTCCACTGGAGGTCTACAACATAGAGGAGATATTGGAGATTTTTTTGAATCTACATTTCTAGGGCATAGTGTATCAAAAAATATTCTTAATGAACGAATAGATGAAATGTTACAATGGCTAGTCGAAGAGAGATTTATTAGAAAATTAGGTGTTGACGAATCGTATGCAGAAAAAAGGGCAGATAAAGAATTAGATTTATCTGATGAATGGGATGATAATATGCCTGCATGGGCTACTATTGCTCATACTACGACAGGAGTAGAATTATCAAAGACAACTCGAGAAGTTAATTCTACAAACAACTCTTCAGCCTATAATGAGCCAAGCTTTGGATTCCAAAAGGCTACAGAATTAACTCATATTGGTGCTTGGCACTCAGATGAAAGGAATGAATTTTCAGCCATGAAATATGAATCTACCATTATCGGTGATAGAGTGACTCAATTATACTTAGATCCACTTTCAGCCTCAATATTGAGGGTTGGATTGAGGAGGGCAGTTAGACGAGAGGTTCGTAAAGATTCAATAGTTACTAATTTTGGATTATTACATTTAATCACTACTACTCCAGACTTTTCATCTCTATGGGCTAAAAACAAAGATATGGAGATAAATTCTGAACTTTGGCTTAAAACGAATTCCGTAGAAGAACAATTACTTGCAGATTCCTCTTATGATGAAATGCTATTGGGAAATGTAAAATCTGCTTGGTTAATAGAAAAATGGAATAACGAAGAAAGCATGCGTTCTATAGAGAAAAGTTTAGATGTCAGTCCTGGTGATTTAAATTATAGAGTTGACTTAGCGACTTGGCTTCTACTAGGTTCCAAGGAAATTCTTCTTGCTGATGATGTATTCTCTAATGAGCATATGGCTGAAATTTCTGAACTTGTAAAAAAAATAGATATTCTAAGACAAAGAACAAGACATGGTTGTAAAGAAGATCTTCTAACCTTAGTAAATATTAGAAACATAGGACGTTCAAGGGCTAGAGAAATGGCCACTCTTGGAATAAGAACTCCAAATCAGGTGATGTCAATGAACTCTAAAATTAGGAATAAGTTATTGAATTTACGAGGTTGGGGGCCTATATTATTAGATAAAATACTTGGCGAGGTTGAAAAAGTAGTATCTAAACAAAAAAGCAATACCAAGATTCAATTTACCCAAAAAGTGCGAGATGATGATATTCCACTTAATGATGAAAAAGTATCGGATGATTGAATAAAACTAACTTGTTGGGGCCAATTATGGAACTGGGAATATTTCCATGTATCGGATGGTCTTCGAGTCAATTATCCAATGAAGAAATATTGAAACAATTTTTGAAAATTAGACCTTCCAGTAGATGGCTTATGTTGGGCTTCCATGTAGCATTATCGAACAATCAATTATGGACTGCTTGGCATTGTTGTGAAAGAAGACACTTACGAGATAATAAACTTGCAAGAAGTATAGATGCAGAATTCATTAGATATCTTGCTGGTACTCATCATGTTTCAGAAGCATTCTCTAAAGCAGGTCTTGGGGACGGCGATTCTAAAGGTTGGTTAGTTTACCTCCCAGAGAGTCAAGATTTTTTGGATAATTCAGCAACGCCTCAATCAAATTATCTACAGATATTTGAAAATGAATATCATCAAATCATTGAAGATTTGAATATTGAAATCCTAGCTGATAAACCTAAATTAGATATCAGTTACGCAATCAAATTGGGATTGGAAGAAGAAAACCTGAATCTTAAAAATTTAGAAGATTCATTGATTGCCTTTATTCTTTCTTCAGAATTCAACTCATAGATTAGAAGAGTTCAAGCACTATCGCTTTCTCGACTATTTCATGGTAATTGCTAAAGCTCCAGGTGAAGATGCCTTTGATGGACATAGGAGATATTTAGATCAGAATAAAATTCAATCTGCTCTTGACAAAGCCACAGAATTCGGTGCTGAATATGCTGAAGTTAGATTAGTCTCCATTACAGATTCAAGTGTCTCAACTCGAGATGGTCAACTTGAGCGGGCAATTCCGGGACAAGAAGTAGGGGCAACAATGAGAATACTTGCCGATGGAGCTTGGGGAGTTCATTCTACTACGGACATAAGTTCTATCCCTCTTCAAGTTGAATCAACAGTAAAGTTGGCAAGGGCCGTTGCTTCCAGAAGGGGAATTAAAGACAAACCTGTTTCACTAGCCGAGGTACCAATTATTGAGGATTCAATTCATTGGAATCCTAGGAAAGATGTAAGAAATACAGAACTCAATGAAAAACTAGAACATCTAAAAATACTGCATGAAAATTCTTGCGATGACCAAAAAATCGCATCTGTAATTTGCGGCTGGCATGATGAACATATCCATACAGAATTCATGTCAAGTGAAGGTATGAACCGAGTTTGGTCTTTTCAAAGGTCTCTAGTTAATGCAACAGTTACCGCTAGAGAGGGTTCGGATGTTGTGTCATATCGAACAAGACATGGAGGAGAAGGAGGACTTGAACTAATTGAGGCATGTGACTTGGCAGAACTTGGGAATAATGCAAAAATTTCTGCCATTAGGCTATTGAAAGCGGAGAGATCTCCTTCCGGAAAATTACCATTGGTAGCAGATAGAGATTTGACAGGAGTTTACATTCACGAAGCACTAGGTCATCCTTGTGAAGCAGACTTAGTAGCGGCAGGAGATTCTTGTTTAGACGGTAAACTTGGACAAAAAATTGGAAATGAAATAGTTACTGTTGTTGACGATCCAACAATTAGAACTGGTTATGGTGCTCACCCAATAGATGATGAAGGTCTTGATACAAAAGAAAAGTGTTTGATTAAAAATGGAATTTTAACCGATTACCTAAATCACCGAGAATCAGCCCAACATTTCGGAATAGAACCGAATGCTGGAGCAAGAGCTCAAGATGGCCTTCACCATCCATTAGTTAGGATGTCAAATACTTTGATTAGAGGCGGAACCCACAAAGATCTTGATGAATTGATTGAGGATATAGAATACGGAGTTTATGCTTGTGGTTCTAGAGGAGGTCAAGTTGATACCGGACGTGGCTCTTTTCAATTTGCTGCTCAAGAGGCTTGGCTTATTGAAAATGGTTCAATAACTACTCCTCTAAAAGATGTAAGCGTAAGTGGATTAACATTACAGATTTTGAAAGATGTCGACGGATTGACAACTGATTCTAGGCTTGCAGCTCCAGGGTTTTGTGGAAAAGGTCAAACAGTTCCAGTAGGAGATGGTGGACCAATAATGAGGATAAAAGAAGCATTGGTGGGATGAACATGCTTCCTGATGATGCTTTAGATAGATTGGTTTCTGGTAGTAAAAAGATAGGCGACCTTTGTAAAAAAAATAATGTTCAACAATGGGAAATAATTGCCTTACAATCTTACGGCCATGAATTAGACATTGAGGCTGGAAAGATATCTCTTGCTGCAGGAGGAGGTGGCGGAGGATACGGCATTAGAGTTCTAGAAGATGGGAAATTTGGTTATGCCTATCTGGTAGATGTTAACTCGGCTGAAAATGCAATTAATCAGGCGATGTCAATTGCTAGAGTTTCACCTCCAGTTGAGGGATTCGTACTACCCAGTAGTCAAGATACCAAAGAAGTAGAAGGCCTGTTCGATAAAAGAATTCTTTCGGTCGGACCAGATGATCTATTACAACAAGCAGACTCAATCTTAAGTGAGGTTTCATCTTTAGATAAAAGGGCAGTAGTAACGGGTGGTGGATTAGGAGTTAGCGCTACTGCAGGTGTTCTAACTTCTAGTGAAGGAATTGAACATCATGGAATAACTACTTCTCATGGCATTGGAGTGCAGGTTTCTATAGACGAAGACTCACAGTTGACTAGTTCTTGGCAAGGAGAGTCTAGTAAGAATTTGATTGACAAAATTCCCAATTGTGTTGCCAACTCTGTTGAATGGGCTCAAAAAACTAGAGATCCAATAAAAATCGATGGAGGCGCTCAAGATTTGCCAGTTGTAATGACTTCTGAAGGACTTGGCTCGCTGTTTTCAATAGTTGTATCATCAGCAATAAAAGGCGAAAGACTAGCAAGAATGGAATCATTTTGGTCTGGTAAAATGGGGCAGAATGTCATTGCTTCAGATCTTTCATTGATAGATAATGCAAGGATGAGCGGAGGTATTTCTTCTTCCTCTAGAGATGGAGAAGGAGTTCCAACCAGGAGTCAAGTGATTATTGATTCAGGTAAATTGGTTGGTTCACTATGGTCTACCAGAGACTCTGCAAAGTTAGTATCAGAAGGTAAAATTGAACATGCAGAGACAACAGGTTCAGCTTCCCGAGGAGGTCATCAAAGTCCTCCTGTTACAACTTGTTCTAACCTAGAATTGACATCGACTCTTAAATCGAATAGTGTTGATCAATTATTGGAAAGAATGGATACAGGTTATATCGTAAATAGTGTGATGGGAGCTCATACTGCAAATCCAACAAGTGGAGATTTCTCCGTTACTACTAGTTCGATACTTAGAGTAGAAGAGGGAGAAATTATCGGTTCAGTAAAACAAGCAGGACTTTCAGGTAATATGTCAAAAGCATTACAAAGCGATGTTTTCTTAGGTAATGATGTGAGGGTCTCTGGAAGAAGTATGTACATTCCAGATGTACTATTTATGAATGGTTTACGAGTTAATCCTGCTTGATTTCTAAGGGCATTCTTTATTTCCTGTCGTCTGTGGTATCTGTTACCATGGAGGTAAAGGGAGTGTCTAGTCTTAACCAATCCGCACGAAAACCCGAAGCCTGTTCTCCGTACAGGCAATCGATGAGAATGATGTCTGTCGGGGTGAGAGAACATGTCTGACGAAAAGTATGAAACGCATATTAATGCGGTTTTGTCAGAGTGTCCGGATGCCGATAAGGATGAAATCAGAGAGGCTTTTGAAAAATATGAAAGTGAATTTTATATTCCGCCTCAAGACGCTTTACGCTCAATAATTCGTAGGTTTAAAGGAGACATGGCTCCTTCAACAACAAATAATAGTAATTCTAACGATTCCCCTAAGGTGACAAAAAAAGTTGCTAGTCTTAGTGAATTGTCATCGACTGATAGAGATATTGAAATTGAAGTAGAAATAATTTCACACAATCTACGTGAACAGACTATTAGAGGTGAACAAAAGCAAATAGCATTTGGTTTAATTGAAGATTCGCCTTGGGATGAAGGTAGCCAAAGAACTAGATGGGAGTACAAAGACTGGGGTCCTAACTCTAATATTACTCCAGGATCTGTTGTTAGAATTGAAGGTGCATCAGTAAATGAATATCAAGGCAGAATGTCACTTAACATCAATCAAAGTACCAGGATAGCGGTTCTAAGAGAAGGAACGAGGCCAGTTGTTGCTCCTGGCGAGCCCATTGAAATTAATAGTATTCCTAAAGATGGTTATATCTGTGTAGTTGGAAGAATTCTTTCTTCTCGACCCGATCAGATTCACAGGAAAGATGGTTCCGGTTCTATAGACGTTGTCAGAGGTAGAATTGCCGATGAAACAGGTACAATTGGATTTTTATCTTGGGAGCCATTTGAACATGAAGTTGGCACTTTAGTCAAGATTGATGGCGCTCAAGTTAGAACATTCAGAGATACTCCTGAACTTAATTTTGGTAGAACAACAAAAGTAGAGATATACCATGATTCGAATTTTGCAGATGCTGACTCATTAATACAACAAAATGTGTTAACAATATCCCAATTGAGAGATGGTTCTAGGGATGTTGAAACGATTGTTCAATTGACTGAATGGACAAAGCGTTCTTTTGTTAGAGATGGACAAGAGAAGTTTCTTTGGTCCGGGCAAATAGCTGACCCCTCCGGTAAATGTCGAATGAGTGCTTGGGAAGAACTTCCTATCGAAAGCTCTGACCTTCCAGTTACTGTAAAACTCAAGGGGGTAAGAGTACGATCATGGCAAGGAATTCCAGATATTACCGTAGACAAAGCAGTTCAAGTAGAAATTTTAGATTCGACTCCATGGGACTCTTCTATAGACTTAACTAATCACGTAGTAGAGGTTGAATTGAGTGAATTAGTTAATGGTTCTAGTAGAGTTGGAATTTCAACAAAAGGAATTGTTGCAAGTGTTAGAGAAGACTGTGGAATCATTATGCGTTGTTCCCAATGTAGAAGAGTACTAAAAGATGGAATATGTTCTGAAACTAAGTGCGATACTTATTCAGGAAATCAAGATATCAGGTTAAGATTGGTTATCGATGATGGAAAAGCCACATCTTCGCTCCTAATTAACAAGGAAGCCACATTAGATCTTCTTGGTACTACCGAAAAAGAAATTGTTTCAGAGGTAGATTCTAATGGTCAGATGGAATTTGTTCAATCACTGAGGAAAAAGTTGCTGGGTAAGCAAGTTATAGCCAGCGGCAGGGCGATTGTTGATGATCAAGGAGCAATGGTTTTAGCCGATAAAACAGAATTGGTTGATTTAGATCCTGCTATGTTAGCTACTGAACTTAGAGCAAAATGGGGGGTGGTTTAATGCAACCTTCACGCTCAATAAAGAGGCAGTCTGCATGGTATATGCTGGCATCTGAATTTGGTGAATCAACATTAAATGAGAAGGGCTCTGGAGAATTTGACCCCTCTTTTGTTATTACCAAACTCGGTTCAAAAGTCAACAGAGTTATTGTCGCAGGACTTTTGGAAAGACTTGAGCCTAGAGATACTGCTAACGGTTCTGTTCTTTACCAAGGACAAATTAGGGATCCATCTGGTGTTCATTATTTCTCTGTTGGAGACTATGCCTCTGATTCAATGAGGGAATTAACATTACAACTTTCTCCTAGAGTTGAAAGTGGAGAACCGATTTTATTGATGATGGTTGCAAAAACACGTCTATTCCAGACTGAGGAAGGAGCAATTTATACTTCACTTCGTCCAGAAGAAGCCTGTGAAATTGATTCTAATGGGTATGCAGTTTGGCTGACTCAAGCGTGCCAAGGAACATTAGAACGGATGAAAATTTTCACAGATTCTTTAGATTTCGAACCGACTATTGAAGCATTGACTAAAGCAGAAATACCGAGTCATATGGTCGAAGGTCTAGTTGCATCAAGAAA
Source organism: Methanobacteriota archaeon (assembly GCA_002702945.1). Next base: position 43,306 of record PADF01000010.1, on the reverse strand, counting down.
TCATTATGGAGATATTGATCTTGAACATTATAATTTGAACATAATGCAAGCATTGGATATTGCAGAAGGAAAAATAGAAGCTGCATCGACGCCTGCGCAACAGCAATTAGTTGATACCAATACATCAGATANTGANTCAGNGGNCTCAGAAGAATCCGAAGAATTGGGAGATGTATTACTAGAAATTATCAAGAAGTTAGACCAAGGTGATGGGGTTGATTTTGAAACTCTTATTACCAATGCATCCGCNAGAGGCTTTGCACGTTCTGTTGCGGAAGAAAAGATAGAATCATTATCTGATGAAGGTTCAATTCATGAACCAGCATTCGGGTGGTTTAGGATAGTTTCTTGAGCATTTATCCCCAACACATTCAAGTTCTTTCGCTTCTGTGGTTGTCATAGAGGTCATCATATGGCAGGAATGGATTTCTTTATTCGACCGGCAACGGGAACAACTAGCGCTGATTGGGTTAGAATACCTAACGCAGACATCAAAGTTAGACTTACGCGTAGAATGACTCGAACAATTGTTCGTGGTGAAGAAGGAGATAATTTACACGATGAAGGCTCTGAGTCTGCTATTTACACAATTAGTGGAGAAATGCAACTCGACGAATACAAGAGGATTTTAGCGATGTTCCGTTCAGGTCAACCTTGCATCCATGATCCTTTTGAAGAGAGAGATGTAAAGGTTGTATTTGCTTCTATGGAATATGATGGTTCGAATGAATCATTCATTTTTGAATTAATAGAAGATATCAATTGAGGGATTTAGTTGCGTTCATTAGACGAAAAAAGAGAAATTCTCTATGTTATTCGTACAATGGACGTTCTAATGTCATCTGGAGTTGGGTTGGAAGCAGCCATACACACAATAGGNACAGGTGGTTATGGGATTATTTCTTCTGACTTCTCGAAAATTATGGAAAGGTTACGTTCTGGCAAGTCTAGTGGACTAGAAAGAGAAGTTAAGAGTCTTATGANTAAGGCGGAATCTGAAGGTTATCGAAGACTGTTAAACACTATGTACACAAATTTAACTCAAAATACAGATTTGGTAGAGACTTTGAGAAAACAAGGAAAAAGGATGGAAGAAGACCGAAATGAAGATGTTAAGAAATACATTGAAGATTTAGGCGGAGTTCCTGAAACACTACTTTCAATTGGAATGATAGGACCTATTATTCTGGCTATTGTAGGATTAATTCCTCAATTAATGAGTGGGGACTTAGGAGCTTTTATGCAATTACCTCCTGCATCCACAATAAAATCAGTAGTTAATGTAGGATTGATTATGACTCTTGTTGGAATGATAATGATTGGTCTAAAGGCACATACGAAAGATCCTGGGTTGTAGTGATATTATGATATTTGATATTCTTGAAGCCTTCAATGATCAAATGCTTTTACTTGTTCTTTCAGTTTTAGGTATTGCATTTGCCGCTGGAGGAATACCTCCGATGATTGAAAGGAAGAGAAGAAGAAGTATTGAAAATCAATTACCTGCTTTATTAGAATCGTTGTCCGATGCAGTTGGNGCGGGTAGAGGTATTCAAGAAGCAATGTTAGAACAAGCAAGGAATACACCTGGAGTTTTAGGCAAGTTACTTGCAGATACTTTAGAATCAAGTCATTCATCTTCTTTTGATGCCGCACTCTCTGCTTTTGCTTCTAAGACACGTTCAGCCCAAGTTCAAAGAGTCACAGTTCTGATTGAAACCGCTGTCGAGCAAGATGCTCCTTTGCANGGAATACTTTCTGACTTGTCTATGGATTATGAAAGATTGAATGACTTGATGAANAAGAGAGAAAGCGAATTACAAGCACGTGGAATCTTAATTATCATATTCGTTTGTATTGGTTTACCAGTTCTAATCGCATTTATCGTTGGTTTATTCGCACCTGCAAGTAAAGGATACCAGATAGGCGAGTTTAACCAAACATTTTCTCTATTCTTTGCCGCAGCATCAGCAATAGCAGCATCTGTTTCAGGTAGAATGCTTGGAAGGATGAAAGATTTCCTTTGGTGGCTACCATTCTGGATGTCGGTATCTATGGGATTATATTTAGGCGCAGTTAAAATCATTGGAGGTTGAAAAAATGGCAGAAAAAGTATTAGCACAATATGGAAGAGTAACAATTTATCTAGAACCGAATCACCCATCACCAATATATCACGTTGATGGATCTATAGATCCAAATCCATACGGTGATATCGCAGTTTTACTTGAAGATGATAATTTAGAAGAAGTGATGTATAATGGTGGCACTCAATGTGTCAAAGTTGCTCACAGAGATCATGGAATGTGTAGAACTAATGTTTGGATTGATGATGATGCGGGAATTCAAATCGCTAAAAACATAGCTTCCTTTACCAATGTACCTCTTGGAGATGGCCCAGGTATGGTACCAATATTTGATGGAAGATTACCTGATGGTTCTCGTGTAAACGGAACAATCCCGCCGATAACTCCAGACGGTCCAACCCTAACTATACGTAAATTTAGAGAGGACCCTCTAACAATGTTAGACTTAGTTAAGTTTGGAACTGTAAATTCACGCTTAGCAGCAATGATGTGGGTTTGGATAGAGGGTCTTGATAGTAGGCCTGCAAACTTCGTAATTGCTGGAGGTACNGGTTCTGGTAAGACTACTACTTTGAATTGCTTAGGTATGTATATTCCATGGCATAGAAGATTGTTAACAGTTGAAGATACTGCTGAATTACAAGTTTATCATGATCACTGGCTGAGAATGGAAACTAGAAGAGAGAGGCCTGATGGCACTCCTGAAGTTGATATGAATGACTGCTTAAAGTCCAGTCTTCGTATGCGTCCAGATAGAATCATTGTTGGTGAAGTAAGAGGCCCGGAGGCTTCTACATTACTAACAGCGATGAATACAGGTCATGACGGCTCTTTCGGTTCTCTGCACGCTAACACTGCGCAAGAAACTGTTACTAGAATGATAAATCCTCCAATGAACGTACCACCAATAATGCTTACTGGTTTGGATTTGATTATTATCCAAGCAAGACTCCATGTAAATGGTAGCACTGTAAGAAAGATTACCGAAGTTGCTGAAATAGCAGGAATGGAAGGAACTAANCCTAGATTGAATATTATTTGGAAATATAATGCTGCAAAAGATAGAATAGAGGAAACAGGAATTCCTTCAAAGTTAAGAGAAATAATTTGTCAAGCTGCAGGTGTAACACCTGATGTTTTTGAGAAGCATGTTGAACAAAGGCAGAAGATTATTGATGACCTTCTTAGAAGAGATATTAGGGATATACAAACGGTTACTCAAGTAATCCAAAATTTCTATGCTAGTAGGTAATTATCCTCGCAATCTAGCTAGAACATCATCAATGTGATTAATTTGTTCTCTAGCAGATTTTAGCCTATCTGCCGCATCAGCTATTTCTTCATCATTCTCTATTATGATAATTTCTTCATCGTTCTTAGGTTTGAATGCGTCAGCAAGTAATTTCAGTTCCGAAACAATAGCATNAACTTGATTGTCTGATACGATAATTCCTGGTGCTACTCTAGGAATCTCTGAGGGTGAAAGATGTCCTAATTCAGCTCCAATAATTCCAGAACATGCAAGAATTCTTGGTCTTAAATCAGCAGTATTAATTTCATATCCTCTTGATTCTAAGAATCTGACAATTAATGCTTGTTGAGCTTCATCAAATCTCCCTTCGCTAGATTCAAGAATAGTTTCTACAACCTCTTCAAATGATTTGATATTTCTTTCAAGACGTTCAATAGTCCTTCTTTCTCCAGTAGATAGGTGTATTGAACCATGGTGGAGAATTCTTAGTATTCTATTTCTTCTAGCAACGCTAGGGTCTTGAAGAGCTTCAGCTTCATTAATTTCTACATGGAGATCGAATAAGGCATGAACTCTTCCAGATATACTTGGTATTCTCAAATCTAAGCCCATGCTTCTTCCTATTTCTTCAAAAGCAACTCTAGCCTTTACCAAATCCCCTTGATGAAGTGACAAGGTATTGCCGAGTTGATCTCTTAGAGAACTTCTCATATTCTCAAATTCTCTAATAGCCTCTCTTTCGCGCCATGAATTTGGCATGGAGTTGATGGAATCTTTTTCATTTTGNGTTTGGAATTCTAATTCCATTATCTTATTGCGTATAACATTCCTTACCGCTGGCTCATCTACTAAGAAACCATAATCTGAAAATTTGGAAATAAATGCTTCCAAATCTTCTTCATCACTTGATGTACTTACCATTAAGAAATCTCTTCCAGCAGCCTCAACTTCAGCAATTCTTGAATTCAATTCTATCAATGATGCTTCTACTTCTAGACTATTAACTTGAGACTCAAATTCAGTAGGCGTCTGAATCATGTTTGGAGTTTCAATATCTTCAGATTCTTGTTTTGAACGAAGAGCTGCATCTATAGTTTGAGCAACATCATTTCTAGTAGTGTCAAATCCTTCTTCAGATAAGTCATTTCTAAGTTCTGTCTCTTGTTCAAAAGTCCATCCCTCAGGATGTTTTGATACAAAATCATCAACAGTCTTTACCACGGATAGTTCATCATTATCCTCATTTATTTGAGTGACATTTTCTTCATTAGGAATTGGAATCTTTGGAATATTACGGGAGTCTTTTGGTCTTCTAAGTGTCTTTTTTACCTTGCCCCAAGAACCCTGTTGAGATGCTAAAACACCTGCAACTCTAACCAATAGGGATTGCTTGTCACCAGTCAAGGGTAGTTGTAGAATTTTACATAATTCATGCAATTGATTTTTTGTCATTGAATCTAGTTTTTCTGGTGTAAGTTGTTTTGGATCTTCATGAAGGTGCAAGTACAGNCTTTGCCTTCGCTCTCTAATGGAGCCTGATTTCTTGATTCCAAAAATTCCGAGAATTTGTCCAATGTCCTTATTCTTTAATGATTTTATATCATTCTTTCCTAATTCCCATTCATCTAGAATCAGTGTAGCAATTAATTTTGCTCTAAGAGATTCCACAGAGCCATTTTTAGGCATTTGATAACTTGTAGCAATCTCTTTCAGGCGGTCAAAACGAGCTTGATAAAGTTCGCTTAACAGTTCACCTTTACTTGTCAAAAAATCACCTTGTCTCNTTATGAATTCAAAGGGGTATATCTTTCTTCGGTGTCGATTTGTATAAAATTGTGCGGTTTCGACACCCTGNCATTGATTCCAAAAATCGAAAAAATGGTTTTTTGAACCAATTATTTGAAGNATGATAACAATTTGGCAAATATAGGGCTGTCAATGAGTAGGAGTGTGAAATCAGCAAAGTCTTCNATAAAAGAAATCTATGCTTTGATGGATTCTTTACAAGAAACNGTAAAAAATGATATTAAATCAAATTTATCTTCATTCGATGAATCATTACGGACTAGACTTTCGAATGCTGAAAACGTTATCATAGAATCATCTAGAGCCAGAGAGGCCATGGTTGCAGGAATTGTTGGAATGCGTAAAAGTATTGAGAAGGCACAAAGAAAGTTTTCAAGGAATAATAATATTGAAGATTTAAGATCAACACTTCTAGACGTTGCCAAGGATATTTCTAGATTAAGAATTGCGAATGAAAATATTTCTGAATCAATAAAGACGGTTCTAAATCCGAATATGTCTGCAGTTGAAGGAGTGGAGAGATTTGCTTTTGATATTCAGAGATTTGCTGCCACATGGGAAAGGATTGGGCGTGACATAGACCAAGGGATTAGCGATTTATGTGATGATCAAGATCCTTCAGAATTAGTTGATTTAGAAAATTATATTTCTAAACAAGGTTATGATAAACTAATTTCAAATCAGGATTTATCCGAAGAAGTNGAATCTGAATAATCTTCAAGATTCAATAACGGCTCTTTCGCTTCATTATAACTTTCAGGCAAACCAGGTATTATTCTGCTTGTTTCTTGACGTTCTTCTTCCATTAATTTGACCAGAATATNGAANTCTTTTAGTAANTTTACCATACCCATGTGACTTTTTTCTAATGGTATTATTCTTTCACACATTGCTGTTACTTTACCATCAGAACTCAAAGTTTCAATAGTCAAGTGTAGCCTTATATTGGAATCATTGGGCTTGCCATCCTTGCCAATTACNGATTCAATGGTTGAATCATCATTACTTCTCTTGGCTTCTCTTAAGATGGTACCAATTTTCCGTTGTTCAACGTATATTCCAGTAATATTCTTTATTTTTTCATCCAATGAATCAAAAAGACTTGATTCTATTTTATGGCAGATTAAGGCTGCATCATCATTCATTGAATCAATTGTTGAAGATGGAAAACCTTTTCTTGANATAAGTAAGGTAAATCCATGTAATGGTGGTGGTATGAAATGGGTTCTCTCTGGATTTTCTCTTTGTAAACCTAGAGTATGTCTTCTTGATTTAAATTTNAAAGAACTATGTAAGCTTCTAGTAGTTACAAATCCTTCAATTAACTGATTTTGGCGNCATTCTTCTAGCCAAGAAGTCAATTCTCTATTATCCATTTCTTCTTCAATTTTTAAATCATTGATCAATTCTTTAGAAGTTATTACATTTAGGTTATTTCGTAATCTTGCCAATTGTCTAGTTATCAATTTACTATCGCAAATTATTCTAGCATTTGGAATAAGATATTCCGGTTTATCATCACAAACTAAAACCCAGGTTGGTTCTCTTCTTGGAAGGATTGCAGATATAATCAAGTCATCTTCCATTATATCTCTCCAGTCTAATGCGCTCATAGCAACTAAGTCGGCATTTCCAGATTTTAATTGTGATATTGCAGAACCTATGTGAGGTAATTGTTTGAGAAGAAGGTTGAATTCTTTCGATTTTTGCTCAACCATCTTTTCTACATGAAGCCTGACTCCATCTCCATTAGACGGGGTTGTCAAAATGGTTAACCGCTCCATATCTGACATACATTCACCTCGGCTAGAATCACTCCTAGCGCTCTAAGGGCGTAGACCATTGGTTAAGAAGGACACCCTACCACGAGGTGTCATGGCGCGTATTTCGGGAGGTAGTGAAAACCGCTTCGAAGAGTTGAGAAATGAAATTGAACAGTCATTGGAAGAAATGATTGCTTCTCGAGTACATTCAGGTGAAGTGGTAGAACTTGCAGGGCGGATGCTTCTTGCAGGAGGAAAGCGTTTACGACCAATAATGATGTTTCTAGCATATGAGTTGGCAGGTGGAAAGGATCCAGACGATTTAATGCCATTAGCTAAGGCATTTGAGTTCTTACATACAGCAACATTAGTCCATGATGATATTTATGATGAAGCAACCCACAGAAGGGGAGTTCCAACAATTCATACAGAGCATGGTTTGGCTAAAGCAATAATAGTAGGAGACTGGTTATTTGTTCAAGGTTATGCCTTGGGTGGAAGATATAATCAAGAAATAGTTACAATCATCGGTAACTATTGCTCAGAGATTGCAGTTTCAGAAATTTCTCAAATTGAGCATATCAATAATTTGAAAACAACTCCTGAAGATTATCTAAATATCGTTCGCGGAAAAACTGCAGGTCCTTTTTCAGGTGGTTGCCATTCTGCTGCAATTATTGCTGGCGCATCAGAAGAACAAAAATTTGCTTTAGCAAATTTTGGAATGGAAATTGGTACTGCATACCAGTTAGTTGATGATTTACTCGATTTGAAAGGTGATGAATCGATTGGAAAACCAAGAGGTTCTGATGTTTTTGAAGGAAAAATGACACTTCCATTGATTCATTCACTAACTATCCACCATGGTAAAAGTAGGGAGCGTTTAGCAGAAATAATTAGTAACTTCAACTATGATTTATTTGAGGAGTTGATTGGATTACTCGAAAAATCAGATAGTTTTTCTTATACTGAAATATTAATTCAAAATCATTTCGATAGGGCAATGAAGCATCTAGAGATTTTCGATGATTCTGAAATAAAGCAGCACCTGTTTGCACTTTCTGAATATATCACAAAGAGGAAATTATAATCCGAGTAGAATNTTTTCCTATTAAATCCTCAAAATTTGGAAAATATATGCGGTTGGTTCAAGTGTCATCCTGTTAACCGGTATACATGGGCCGAGTGTCAATCATTGATGATGAACGTGCTGTTAGCCCAGTTATTGCAACAGTTCTACTTCTTGCCATTACTGTAATGCTATCAAGTATGGTCTTTGTAATGATGCAAGGCGCCTTGACATCAGTTGAGAAATCATCGCCTGAAGCATCGGTTAGTGTTAGAGGATTATCAAATGGTTTTCATGTCGTTCGACTTACCAGCTTAGACCAAGCATTAGATCCATCTCAGCTAGAATACCAATTAATTTCAGGGGANGGTGAAAAATTATCAGGACTTGTTAGTGACTCAGATGTTTACGGAGTAATCGGTTCAAATGTCTCATTCCATGATAGAGATGCNGGTTATTCAGTGACTAAAGGAGACTATTTTGTAATTGATTCCAACAGTATTGGCTCTGATAATGGTGAGTGGAAATTAAAGTTGATTGATTTAAGTTCAAATACGCTATTATTTGATACTCAATTATCAGAAATTGAATACTAACCTCCGATATAAGACATCTCAACAGGCTTAGAAATTACCTTTACTTCCTTTCTATCTTCGGAATATCTATCTATTCTTTTATTCCAAATATCGCTNATTAATNCNGATAGGTCATGTTCATCTGCTTGCATCCTAATTATACTTAGTAAGTCATATCCTTGTTCAGAGAATAAACAAGTGAATAACTTTCCATTAGATGAAATCCTAGCTCGAGTGCATGATCCACAAAATGGAGAACTAATTGATTCAATAAATCCTATATCCAAATCATGCCTAGCCATTTTCCATTGTTTNGCAACTTCTCCATAATAATTTGGCTTAGTCTTGGTTAAAGGTCCAAATTCTCTTTGAATAATATTTCTAATTTCCTTGCCTGTAACAACCGAATCTAATTTCCAAGAATTAGTTGTTCCAACATCCATAAATTCAATAAATCTGACTGGTACNTTGTATTCTATAGAAGTTTTAACAAGATTATTTATTTGATTTTCATTTTTATTCCTTTTTATTACTGAATTTATTTTAACCTTTAATCCTGCGTCAATAGCTGATTTTATACCTTCCAGNACTCTACTAACTTCGAATTTAGAATCAGTCATTTCCTTGAACAAATCATCATCTAAAGAGTCAAGACTTACAGTGACTCTATCTAAGCCGCTTTCTTTCAGAGTTTGAACTTTATTTTTTAGTAGCACTCCGTTAGTAGTCATAGCGATATCTAGATTTTCATCTAGATCTCTAATCATCGAAATTAGGCTACAGATATCCTTTCTAAGCAGTGGCTCTCCNCCAGTAATTCTTACTTTACTTAGNCCAAGGGGTAACATTGATTTAACAATTANAATAATTTCTTCATAAGAAATTATCTGACCTTTAGGAAGAAATTTGTAGTTTGAATCAAAGTGTTCTTTTGGCATACAATAAGTACATCTAAAATTACACCTATCTGTAACTGAAATTCTGAGGTCTCTAAGGGGCCTTCCCATAGAATCCTCTAATCTCATGTACAATTCTACATCAATTAGGTTATTGAATTGTTTTACAAGGTTTGATGATGTATGATTGAGTGGAAATGTCATGTCTAGTGGCGAAAGGTTGGATCAGGCTGATTCATCAATCGACTCTAGTACAAGACTTAATTCATTACATGTCAAGCAATTTTCCAGTAAAGAAATTATNTCCTGGAATTTACCCCCATCAAAAAGTCATGCGATAAGAACATTGTTTTTAGCCTCTCAAAGTCAAGATTCAATAGAAATATTTGGAATAAATAATTCTGGNCACGATGTTAATTCTATGAAGAATTGCTTAATACAGTTAGGTGTGAAAATGGAAAAGGTAGATCTTAATGGCAATAAATTTCCCCTCGGTAATGAGTTAATTGGAGATGATATCTCATCTGTAATTATTCACGGCGTTGGAATTCATGGTTTCAAAAAACCTGATNAAAAACTCGATGTCGGTAATTCTGGTACTACACTAAGACTAATTTCAATACTATGCTCAAGATTCGACTTCGAGGTAATTATTGATGGAGATNTGTCTATGAGGGGTAGAGATACCAAATCTTTGTGGGATTCAATGACTAGTTCAGGAGTCGATGTTTCATTTTTCCAAGATGAATTCCGTCTTCCAGTTAAAATTCATGGGCCATGGTTCAAAGAAGGTCAAAATAAATCACTACTTCTTGATGTTTCTAAGTCGAGTCAGCCACTCTCTGCCTGGATTCTTTCATCTTCAGCTCTAGAAGAAGAACTTGAAATTCAATTTTCGGGAGTTTCAGTTTCTAATCGGCATTGGAAGTTGTCACTAGAAATGTGTAATTCTAATGGTGCAGGAATAGTTTTACAAGAAAATCGATTAAAAATCAAACCATGGTCTATATCGTTGAACTCAAAATTAGAGATTCCAAAAGATGCATCTATGGCAAGTTTTGCCATGCTTGCAGTATCTTGTTTAGATGTCCCAGTGAAAATTATTGGCTGGCCAGAAAGAGAAGAATGCNTAGGTCATGAAATTTTATTTGATATCTCGGAAAGCCTNGGGATTAATTGGAATAAATCAAATCTTAAAAAATTATCAGTCAGTCGCTCTATAGAGGTTGATATAACAAATTGTAATGATATTATTACTCCTTTAAGCTTAATGTTAGCATTGGCTTCTGGGGGGAAAATTACAGGTGCCTTACATACAACATTCAAAGAAAGTAATAGATTAAACTCAACTAAACAACTTTTCGAATCTTTCGGAATGAAATGTGATTTATTGGAGGATGGTGTATTGATTCCTGGAAATCAATTACCTAAAACTACTGAAAAATTAGTACATACTTTTGGAGATCATAGAGTCTTCATGTCTGCATACATATTAGCATGTAGAGTTGGGGCAANTATTGATGGNNACGGTTTNCACAAAATTGCTGATGAAAAATTTATAGAAAGAATTTCTTGATAANACTAACCATGTCTNCCGAAATGATGATCTAGAGAGTCAATAGGTAATCTAAGTGCAGTTGGTCTTCCATGTACGCAAGCCCAAGGATTTGGAATTTTCCTCATATCATCTAGAAGCCTTCGCATCTCAGGAAGTGTTAATTTTTCATTTGCCTTAACAGATCCTCTACAAGCATTTAGGAATGCAAGATGATCTTTACGATTTTCAACAGTTTCTAGTGGAGCTCCGTCTTCAGAACAATCTTGTAATAAATCAATTAAGAACGGAATCACATCTTCTCCAGATAATAGATTTGGAGCACTAACTAAGCACCATTCATCCTCTAGATAGGTAAATTCGAAGCCTACCTGCCTCAATCTTTCAAGCGATGATTCCAGTAATGCAATTTGTTTTGCATCAAAATCCAGTCTTAGTGGTTGTAATCTTGCTTGACTTTCCCATAACTTTTGATTATACCTTAATCTCTCAAACCTGATTCTTTCATGTAGTGCATGCTGATCTATTAGAAGTAATTCACCATCAGCCTGTGCCAAAATATATGAATCTGCAAATTGAGACAGAGGCTCCATTTCTGGTAAATCATTGATTACATGTTCAAGTGGTTTTTCTTCGGTTGGTGATATTGCAACACCGCATTTTGAATGACGATGTAGGTCTCTTTCAGCATGAGATAATGCAGGTGAAATTGGATTTTCTTTCATTCCTGGTAATGTTTGTTGAGGTATTTGNGATGATGAAATAGGTCTAGCCTTAACGTCATCTTTTGGAACTTCTGCCTCACTTCCATGAAGATTCAATTGAGAACCAGCAGCAATAGCCCAAGATGGAATATTAGAATTGGTTTTAACCTCTATAGAAGNGGCGCTTGATATAATATCTAATCCTGCTGCTTGTGCTAAACTATCAATTTTTGTCTCCTGATTAAATATTTTTGAAACAGGTTCAACTTCAGTAGATACTAAACTCTGTAATTCTTTTATTCCTCCAGTGGAATCTGGATTGGTGGGTACTTGTTCTAATGTGTTTGCTATCGCTCTTTCCAATCTTTCTAGAACCCTCCATGAGTGTTTTAATCTAACTTCTCTCTTAGTAGGGTGTACATTCACGTCGACTTCATCACTGGGTATTTCAAGTGATAGAACAGCAATAGGGTGTCTACCTTGCATAAGCCTTGTTCTGTAACCTCTTCTTATCGCTTGATGAAAGGGGCCTGAAGCAACAGGTCTATCATTGATTAAAATATAGATGTCATCGCCTTTCCCTCTAGTGATATCTGGAGTACTTATCCAACCCTTCCACAATTCTTCACCAGGTGCTGAATTATCAATTTCAGGTATTTTTAACTCTATGAGTTGATTTGCTTGTTTACCAAGAATGTCATATAAACGATCACTCAAAGAATCACTTCTTGGGACATCAAGAACAGTTCTTTCATCATTTATCAATTTGAAACTAGTCTGTTTGTTAGCCATTGCNTGAGAAACAACAACATCGACAATCTTTGCATTTTCTGTTGCAGGTCTTCTTTGAAAAGACAACCTTGCAGGGGTATTCTCGAATAAAGAACGTACTTCTATAATTGTTCCTTCAGCCATACCATATGGTTCAATAACAAGTTTTTCTCCGAATTTCATATTTATACATCGGCCTTCTTTTCCATTTGGCCTACTAGCTACTAATAATTTNGAAACTATACCAATACTTGCTAATGCTTCGCCTCTAAAACCAAGGGTATTTATGCGCTGTAANTCATCTACATTTTTTAATTTAGAAGTTGCATGTCGATCTAAAGATAATGGTAAATCTGTTTCTTTAATNCCGCTACCGTTATCTTCGATTTTGATTAAATCAAAACCTCCTCTTTCAATTGTAATTGTAATTTGTGATGCTTCTGCATCAAGACTATTTTCTATTAATTCCTTGACTACTTGAGCAGGTCTTTCTACCACCTCTCCTGCAGCGATATGGCCTATGGTGTTGTCATCTAATTGAACGATTTTTCTAGGCTCAGACATCGGTTTTTCCTCCTGTTTCATTTCTCAAATTTTTTAATGTATATAGATAATCATGAGCCTCTTTTGGTGANAATTCGTCTATTTTAGTAAAAATATTATCTAATTCTTCAATAATTTNATCATANTCATTGCTAGAATCCTTTTGAGAGTTAGTTGCTGCGAGATATCCAAGTAAACTGGCTTGTCCTAAATCACGTGCCATAGGTGCACCTGATTCACCAGCTCTAGCCCCTCTTGCTTGTTTTTCTAAGAATAGTAATAATTCTGAGGCCCTTTCAACAACTCTTCTTGGAAGTCCGGCTAATGCAGCAACTTGAACTCCATAAGAATCATCACAAGGGCCATCACCTACCGTATGGAGAAACTTCAATTCACCATTGCTTTGAGCGACTTGAACATGAACNTTTTTTATTTTCTTTATGTCTTCTTCCAAACCTATCAATTGATGGTAGTGAGTTGCAAACAAACTTCTGGCATCAATTCTATTACAGATATCTTCAGTTACAGACCAAGCAATTGAGAGCCCATCAAATGTAGAAGTTCCTCGACCAACTTCATCTAGAAGTACAAGTGAATTTTTTGTTGCTCTTTTCAAAATGTGAGCAACCTCTATCATTTCCATCATGAATGTAGATCTTCCTCTTCGTAAATCATCACTCGCTCCAACTCTAGTAAAAACACGATCTACGAGTCCAACTTTTGCTTTTTGAGCAGGAACAAATGAGCCTGCTTGAGCAAGTATNGATATTAGAGCAGTAGTTCTCAAGTAAGTTGATTTTCCTCCCATATTAGGTCCAGTGATAAGCAAGAAATTCTTCTTATTGTCTAGAGTGATGTCATTTGGCACGAATCCTCCTTGCTGTTCAAGAACAGGATGTCTAGCCTGTTCAATTTTTAAAATCGGNGAATCGATGATTTCTGGNCGTACCCAAGATCTTCTCTTTGCTACCATTGCAAAGCATTGCAATACATCGATTGAAGCAATTTTTCCAGCGATTTCTGCAAGTTCCTGAGCACTTCCTCTACATTTTTCTCTTAATTGGCGGAAAATTCGATATTCCAATTCTTTTACTTTAGTGTCTGCAGTGAGNAATAAATCATCTCTTTCTATAAGTTCATCAGTAATATACCTTGATCCATTAGTCATCTGNTGTTTTCTTTTCCATTCTTCAGGGACTTTATTTTCATGTGTTTTTGTTACTTCAATAAACCATCCAATCTGTCTATTCATTCTAACTTTAAGAGAAGGTATATCTAAATCATTTTTCAGTTTTTTCTCTAATTCATTGAACCAGGAGTGACCTTCTTGAGTTGTCTTTCTAAGTTTATCAATTTCATCATTAAATCCTTCCCTGATGAGCCCTCCATCTCTTAGGCTGAGTGGAGGATTATCAACCAATGTCCTTCTTATTTCTTCACCCATTCCATTGAGACTATCTAAATTNGAAATCAAATGATTGAGAAGAATATCATCTGTTTGTTGACAAATTCCAACAATAGATGGCATTCTCTCAAGAGCGATTGATGTGGCTAGCAAATCTCTTGCATTAGAGCGATTATAAGCTAACTGAGTAGCAAGTCTTTCTACATCTCTAAGTCCTTTTAATGATTCCCTCAGAGAGTCAATTCTTTTAGAAGAACGGAANAGAGTATTGACTGAATTTTGTCTTGAAGTTATTGCATCAATATTTGAAAGAGGCCGAAGTATCCATGTTTTGAGTAATCTTCGACCCATGGCAGTTCGACAAAAGTTGATACTTGACAATAAACTACCTTCATATTCCCCAGCAAGTGTTGAGGTAAGTTCTAGATTTTTCAGTGTAGTTTGATCTAGAAGCATATTTCCNTTTTCTTCTATTATTGATATATCTCTNAGAGGAACAGAATCTGCAATATGAACAGTTGCCAAATAGTCTGCTGCTAATCCTGCGGCAGCAAGTGAAAGTGGAGCATTATCCAAATCAATATGGCCTAAATCTCCTACTTTCAAAAGTTCTTTTAGCCTATTCCTTCTTTTATTTTCGGANGCATTATGTTGAGTTACTACTGTTCCATTAAGATGAGTAAACATGTTACATAGAGTAGGATTCTCAGAATCTTTTGAAGAAATAACTATTTCAGCGGGATTCCATCTTAGAATTTCATCCATTGCGCGGTTAAATCTATCACTTCCTGACCATGTACTAGCCCATGATTCTCCTGTAGATGCATCAATTACACCCATTCCAAGTTGTTCTTTCTCAAGTATTATTGCAGATAGTAATGATCTATCTTCACTTGAAAGCAATGATTCTTCATACAAACTTCCCGGAGTGTAGACTCTAGTTACAACTCTCTCGAGAAGTTTAGCACCGTCCCTTAATTTGTCTTCCTGTTCAGCTACAGTTACTTTGAATCCAGATTTTATCATCTTACGTAAATTATCTTCCAATGCATGCCATGGAAATCCTGCCATCGGAATAGGTACCTCTGCATTTTTATCTCTAGATGTTAAAGCTAGTCCCAACACTTCAGAAGCAATCTCAGCGTCTTCGTGGAATAATTCATAGAAATCTCCCATTCTAAAAAATAGAATTGTATCAGAATGTTCGGATTTGATTTCCATGAACTGGTCCATCATACCCCTTTTTGACATCTCATCACATCCATGGCTTACGCTGGAGTTAGATGTCATAGAATACGGCACATGAAGGTTGTTGAAGGAAAATAAAAAATACAATGATTATCAATATAAATAATCATGAATTCATTCTGTCATATACATTCCATCCCATTACCACAAAAGCGATAGAAAAAATCAGAAGGAATGAGAAGTTCAAAAATCCTCTTCCACTTTCTATAGAACCGTATGATGAAGAATCGAAAGTTAAAATTTTATTATTGCCGCTAGCATCGGTTCCATACATGAAAATCATTTCATCAGAAGATCCGAATGTTTCTATTTCTATTGGCATTTTATGTTGCAATTCAATAACTCTTGACTCATGTTCATTCCACTTAATGACAGTCTCAGAGTGTATTGTTCCGAAAAACCAAATAGTCTCACAATCACTTTTAATTGCAGCTTTACTTGTGATGTCAATATATTCGAAGCTAAGGTCATTAGAATCAAAAACTAAGGTTTGTGATGTACCTGCAATAACCATCTTTTCTCCAATTTTGACCATTGAATGGAATTCNCCACTATCACCAAACTCAATATCTTGTATCATTGGAGCAGTGAACCCC
This sequence comes from Methanobacteriota archaeon, assembly GCA_002702945.1. The sequence continues at coordinate 27,036 of PADF01000010.1, read as the reverse complement.
CCGGTCCAAATAACATGACCAACTACTGGTGTAATTTTAGGAGATGCAGGATTGTTTTCTCCTCCATTAGATGAAATTAGTAAACCAGTAGCAATCCATTCATTTTCGGAAATTGGTGAAATATCTTTCCATTCAATATTACTAGTTTCTGGTGTCGCTGAACTTGGTATTCCATCAACTCCAGCGCCTCTAAAACTTGTGAAATCACCTTCATCAGTAATTAGNATCATCGAATCTAGATTTTCATTATAATTTTGTGAAATTTTGTTAATTCCAAATGANCCCCTTTCCTCACTTAAATCAANATAAGAAACAATACCATCATCAATCAGCATAATCGAGTTTTCAGAAATTGAAGTTGCAACAGAACCGTTATTCATTAATGACAAAAAGTCAATATTAGAAGTTCCACTTTCAGAATTTGAATCCAGAATTATCGTATCTTTACCATTAGTGAATTGATACAAATACATTCCTTCAGAGGTATGGGCAATAGCGGTATAGTCATTATTTGAAGCATGCTCGATATGCATGATTCTTGAATCGGGCATTTCAGAATTATTACTTATGTCCATACCAGTTAGTTTACTTGTTCCATGAATTGCAAACGCACCAATAATAATGAAAATAAAGAAAACAGAAATTGCTAGCCATTGGTGCTCGGATTCTTCTTCAAGAAACCTCCTCCAACCCTTCGCCATGAATTGCCGGTGTACAGTATACTCCATGAAGGCTTTTATTGAATAAAGGTAATTAATGTCTAATTTCGTCAATACCAAAAATGTAAATCATGCGGAGAAGTGATAAAGGGAGCATTATTCGCAGTGTTGCTTGGAGGTCTAATATGGCACGTAAACCCGCATCAATGTACAGACGTTTGAAAGGTCCTGCGTATACTCGACGCAAGTATATAGGCGGTGTTCCTAATAACCGTATTATGCAATTCCATGTAGGAAATAGAAGAGCTGCTGAGACAGGAGGGTTTCCTGTTATAGTTGAACTCAGATCTGATAATAACTGTCAAATTCGTCATACTGCTCTAGAAGCTGCGCGTGTTATTTCCAACTCTACAATCCGTAATGAGGCTGGTGCACAAGGATATGCGTTAAGAGTCCACACCTTCCCTCATCATGTTCTAAGAGAGAATAAACAGGCAACTGGTGCAGGTGCTGACCGTGTATCTCAAGGAATGCGATGTGCATTTGGAAAGAATGTCGGAACCGCTGCTCGCGTCAAGAGAGGACAAAGAGTAATTTCAATCCAAGTTCAACCTGATCATTATCTTACTGCTAGAGATGCTCTTCGTAAGGCTAGTATGAAATTCCCTACCCCTTGTACAATAAGATTGGTCAAGGGTCACGAGCACCTTAAGGGCCTAATTTGATTAGAATTTAGGCAAATCTGTCCTTATGGACAGTTTGTTTGATTAGTAGAAATATATACGATTAAAAAGGGGGAGTTAATTTGAGGATAGCCGTTCTTATTGAAGATCGATGTAAACCAAATAGTAATGCATTTGAGTATCTTCAAAGATGGGCCGGTTCATGTGGAGGAGAATGTATTCAGGTTGAGGGTACTAAATGTAGGATATTGGAATCTGCATGTCCTCCATGTGTTGTTAGAGCCAAACATTGCCCTGATGATGCTGTAAAAATAATTAATCTTCCATCAGAACTANAAACTGATATGGTTCATAGATATTCATTAAATGGATTCAGACTTTTTCGCCTACCAACTCCTTCTAAAGAATCAGTAGTGGGGATATTAGGTCCGAATGGAATGGGAAAATCTACTGCCATAAATTCTCTTTCTGGAAGAATGATTCCTAATCTTGGAGATTGGAAAAATAAAGAACCAGATTGGGATGATATAATTGAAACTCTTCCAAGGGGGGAATTAAGAGATTTTTTGGTTTCTGTAAAAGATGGTAAAATAAAGATTGCAGTAAAACCTCAAAATGTAGATAAAATTCCTAAACGAGTCGAAGGAACTGTTGGTGAATTACTTTCTAAAGTAGACGAAAGAGGAGTATTTGAGGATATTACCAAAGAATTAGACCTTAACCACTTACTTGACAGGAAAATAACTCAATTATCCGGTGGAGAATTACAAAGAATGGCAATCTGTGCTACTCTAATGAGAGATGTAGACGTATACTTTTTTGATGAACCGTCTTCTTATCTTGATATTTTTCAGAGAATGAAGATAGTTAAAATCATTCAAAGGTTATCTGAGACAAAGAGAGTAATTGTTGTAGAGCATGATTTGGCTGTACTAGATGTTTTAGCGGATTTAGTGCATATTGTTTATGGCGATAAAGGAGCTTTCGGAATTTTCACCCCAGCAAGAAATACTAGACAAGCAATTAATTCGTATTTGGATGGTTTTTTGGTCGAGCAAAATGTACGTATTAGGAGCAAGCCAATAAAATTCTTAACTCACAGAGANCGTAATCCTTTTTCTGGTTCGAAGATTGTTTCTTGGTCAGGGATAAAGAAAAAGTTGGGTGATTTCGAATTTTCCTCTGGAGAAGGTTCGGTNCATAGAGGTGAAGTTGTNGGAGTTGTAGGNCCTAATGGAACAGGNAAGTCAACCATGATAAAAATTCTCGCAGGAGAATATGAATATGACGATGGATGGGTCACCAATGAATCCTCAGTATCATATAAGCCTCAACACATAGATGTGGATATGGATTGTAGCGTTCAAATGTGGTTGGATAGTGAAATTGGTGGTAAATGGAGAAGTGGAGAATTTAATGTCAATGTGATAAAAGCACTAGGTGTAGATCAATTAATTTCTAAAAGAGTAAAGAAACTATCCGGTGGAGAGAGACAAGCGGTTTCAATCGCAATTTGTCTAGGTCGTGATGCAGATTTATATCTGTTAGATGANCCATCAGCACACTTAGATGCAAATGCTAGAATGGAAGCAGCAAAGGCAATTAGGAGAACTATGGAAGCAAATGAAAAGTCGGCATTTGTTATAGATCACGATGTATATTTTATTGATATCTTAAGTGATACATTATTAGTTTTTGATGGCGAAGGCGGTTCACATGGTAAAGCGGAAGGGCCATTTAGGCTTAGAGAAGGAATGAATAGATTTCTGAAAGGAGTAAATATCACTTTTAGAAGAGATCATGACTCTAAAAGGCCTAGGATAAATAAGAATAACAGTAGGAAAGATAGAGAACAACAAAGTTCTGGAGATTATTATTCCTTTGAATCAAGATAGGTGAAATCATGCCATTTGGAAAACCACCTTTAGGCGGACCATTAGGTAAATCACGTTCTAGGCTTTCTGCAAGTGGTTTGACGGCGTTTTTGAGATGTAAAAGCCAATGGTTTTTGAGTTCAAAACTTGGTTTATCAGGTCCACTGAATACATCACAAGTTTTTGGTATAGTGATTGAAGATGCTTTATGTGAAATTTTAATGAAGAGACCAAAATCTATAGAATCTTTTTCTGAACTAAAGAATTGGAGCTATAGNTTTGTTGAAGAATATGCGTCTAAAGCGTTATTAAACGGTAAAGAACTATGGGACCAAGGTATATGGCATAAAGAAGGAAATACCTGGGAACAGGTTGAGAAAGAATCTGTAATCCATAGGTTGAATTGTGGACTTGATTTATTTTTAGAAGAAGTAGAAGCATGTTATGAATCAGGTGGCGGACCTTATTTACAGAAATTTAGAAACCGAGAATCTGTGTTTCAGATTCCATCTCCTGCATGGGGTGATGAGCCAGTTTTCCCAATACCCGATAAAGTGAATAATTTCACATTGAGAAAATGGTCATTGGACGAAGAAATAGAATGGCAGAAAGGCGATGAAAAAGTCACTTGGTGTGAAGCATGGGAAATCGCAAGACCTTGGGTAAAAGATCCTAGAGTTCATCAGCCTCAGAGATTATTTCATCCAGATGGCTGGGCTGCTGGTGAACTAGATTTAGTTCTTAGATGGGATGGTAATGTAAGAATTATAGATATCAAATCTGGTAATAAGGATTCAAAATTCGCTNCTTCTCTAGTCCATCAACTTCGATTTTATTCATGGCTTTGGCGAGAAACCCATGATGGTGAGAAAGTTGATGGAATGGAAGGTTGGTATTTAGATGGCGGAGAAAGAGTGTCCTATGAAGCTCCTTCAAATGATGAATACGATTCTATGACCTTAGAATTCCAAGATATTCACTCACAGATGCAAAAGTTTGGTGAAGGGCCAGTTAAATTTCCTAGCCTAGTTCAAAGTGAATGCAATGGAGAAAGTCCAGGCTGTTTTTGGTGCGCAGTCACTAGAGACTCTGAGGGCATATGGGATAACAAAGAAATTATCGAATCGATAACAGGTAGCGTGGAAATTGAAATTTCTCCACCATTTGAGAAATTAAATAAAATTCCTTCCAGAGTTACTGTCAAAGGTCAATTTACTGGTTCATGGGGTCCACTTCCCAATCACTTTTCTGAACCGGTATTAGGTGCAATGCTATCTTCGGGAGGAAAGCAAATTACTATCGAAGAGAGTGAACCTGGAGCTTTTCCTAATCTTCACAATTGTCATAATGGAGAGGTTGTAATCATAGATGCTTTACCTGGTGTGTGGAGAGGTAACTCACGATTATACGTTGATTCCAAAACAAAAGTACTGGAATATTCGGAAGCAGAGAAATATCTAAAATCTAAAGATATTGATTTATCAAATTCAATTACTCGCTTAGGACTTCTTAGAACTAGAGCCAATGCTGAAGGTTTTGTCCTTAGTGTTAGGAAAAGGAATGGTGTTAGATTAGATGGTAAACCATGGACTATGCTGAATCTATATGTTTGGGATGGAGATAATGTTGTTGAAGTTGTTGCTTTTGGTTCTAGTATAAATTCTCAATTAGAGTCGATCAAGAAAGGTCAAAAGATTGGATTGATAGGTGCTGAAATAGGNTGGCGAGCAGGTTTNCCTCAGCTAAGAATTGATTCTAGAAATACTAGAATCACAATTAAAGATTAATTGATAATAGGTTTGAATAGGGTCGAGTATTAGCATCATTAGTATGCCAGCAACTATTCTAGATAGAGACAATGATACGGTTGGACCTTACAACCGATTATCAGCCAGTCAAGTTAATAGTTTCAATTCATGNCCTAGACTTTGGTTTTATGAAAAAAAATTACATTTTAAAATCGGACAAATACCAGTTTTATTCGTAGGGAGAGCTGTTGAAGACGCATTTTGTAGAATGCTAAAAGAATCTCCTGCTCTAATATCTAGTAATGCATCCAATGATACTTTATCGAAAATACCCTTAGACGAATATGGACAACCGGATAGAGATAGGACAAAAATATGGCCTTCACAGAGATTACTACCATTACCAAAAAAATCTTGGCCAAATTCAATTGATGAGATTCGCCAATGGGCTATATCTAGATTAGATGTTCATCTTCCAATATCTCTTAATGAGATGAAATTAGAATGGGAAAAGGATGAAAGAAAATCTGGGGATTGGAGAGATGTAGATCCAAATTACTGTCGTCAAATGTGCATTAATGGCTTGGAAATGCATCTGCAGGAATTAAAAAATTGTATAGATCTAAACGGTGGTCCAAATTTACAAAAGTGGAGGCGAGGCGATAGAGATAATTGGCCTTCTCCAGATGGTTTTGGGTTTGAAATTATTGGAAAACACCCTCTGTCGAATGATGGTGATTTATCTTTGGTTGAAGCATGGGAAATTACTAGACCATGGTTTGTTGAGCCGGATGCTGCAAAATTTAGTCTTAATTCCATTCATCCTGAATTTTGGTTTCAAGGTGAATATGACCTTGTTTATAGGTGGAATAATTCGATAAAAATTGTTGACTTAAAGGCTAGCNTTGGTAAAGGTGACAGATCAGGTGATTATGTTGAGCAATTGAAAATGTATGCAATGTTGTGGTGGATTACTCATGGNAAACAAGAACTTGTTGAGGAATTAGAGATTTGGTATTTAGGTGCTAATAAAATTAAACAGATAGAATCGCCAAGCATTAANGATTTACAAGAACTAGAAAGTAAATTAAATTCGATGTGGAATAAATTAAAGGCAGTAGAAGTTTCTATAGAGGATTGTCCACCAAAACCGAGTCCGGTTAGAGGTTTTCTTGAAGGTGGAGTTCCTACAGATGCNCCGGACGTNATTAGATGTGATAATTGCGAATGGAGGCAAATATGCCCGGGTGGTGAAGGAAACGATGATTTCCCTATCGAAAAATCATTTGTGGTACCAGGGAACCTTACTTCGATTGAAACTACTGATATTGAATACTTGAATCCTAGATTAACAATTATTTGTGAGGTATTTTCTGTTTTTGAATCTAAGTACAANAGGCCAATGTTGAATGTTTCTCAAGGTCATAAAATGGCAAAGGTGGACATTTTAGTTGATAAAAATGAAGATGGATTAAGGCCTTGGCCTGAAAAAATATCAAAAGGTGATAAGATAATTGTAGAAAATGCAGTTGTAACGGTTAACTGGAAAGGTGAAATTGTACTNAAGATAGATCCACTTGGATCTATCAGTATTACTGAGAGGGATATTTCTGAAGAATCAGATTTGCTAGAATTTAGAGCTAGATGGAATGTTGTAGGAAAGTTGGCATATAAATTCGACAAGAAAGGNGTCGGTAGGAATGGTAAAACTTGGCACAGAAGAGGACTTATGATAATTGATTCATCAAGTTCAATGAAAATTTCTGGTTGGACTAATGATTGGGGTAATCAATACGATATGGCCGAAGTCGGTGATTTAGTTTTGATAGCAAATATTGGTTTGGATGCTTGGGCTTCACAAGTAAGGGGAGACATAAATAGGAATTCAAAGATACAAATTATCTCATCCACCTGATGAAACAGTGGTGACTTTAAGTTCTANATTAGACTTTATTATTGCTGAATGAGGAATAATATTTTCATCTAAACTAACAATNACAGTAGAAGGTTGAATCTTAGCCTTCAATAATGCTTCTCTTACTGTAATATTACCTTCAAATTCAACGGTTTCTTCATGGTCTCTACCAGAAAATCGAATCTCCATGTTTAGGCGTTATAGCACCATGCTTATGATGGTGGCGCAAGAGCGAATGCCATTGCCGAGATCGCATAGCCCGGTATTGCGGTGGATTCGAAATCCACTGTCCTTGGACACGGGAGTTCAAATCTCTCTCTCGGCGCCATTTCACATGTAGAAAGCATCAGGTGATTCAGTCATTTCAGAATAATGATCACTAACCTTTTCTGGAACCATTGAAGCAAGTTTTGCCGATAATTTTTCTTTTGCATCTTTTGGTAAAGCTACACCCAAATCGAACCATTTATCAAGAGTCTCAAGAATTCTTTGAGATGCATGAATATCGCCGCTAGAACCAACAGTAGTTGCTATTGCACAAGCGGAATTAATTCCAAAAAGTGGGCCATATGAAGACAATAGAGCAGCCATTCCTATTGCTCCGGAACTTGGCTCATCTCTCCTAACATCGGCTCCTAATTCTTCTAATTCTATTCTAAAAATTGAACTACTTGGTACAATAAAGGTTTCTTTACGAGTTGCTTCGTCAACCATTCCAGCTAGTACAACTAACTTTTCAACACCCTGGGTCTTTAAGAATTCCATTACTTCTCTAGCCATCATTCCTTGAAACTGGGGGTCTAGCGGTTGGGAATTACCTAATANAGTCAAAATATTTACTCCTGTGGAAGATTCTATAGATTTAACAGATAAATGAGGAGGAGATAATAATCCATCTTCATCTAAAGTCGCCAATGGTGGTAGAGCAGTATGGTGAAGTCTAGCGATTTCTTCACCGTTATTTATCTCATTTAATGCTTCAAGAGATGCTTTTCCGANATTNCCTACTCCNGGAAGAGCAATTAAAACTAATCTATTTTCACCTAGACTGGTATTTTTACCTCTCCACTCGATCATCAAACTCATTAAATGACTAACGATACTTTACGAAGTATAATGTTTGACATTGAAAGCAAAATAAAACATTGATTTGCANCTATNAAAATCTCAACCGTNATTCCTCTTCTTGAGAATTGATTGCATTTATTTTCATTTCTTCTAATGAATCGAGTTCAGGTAAATCATCGGTCCACTTNTTTGAATTAACATCATACATTTTTCTTCTTACAGAAGCTCTATGATCTTCGGGCGACCATTTTATTGGAGCTGCTGCTTGGGCTTTGCCACCACAAACTTGGCATGTTGTTGATAATGACCACGCTGAACACTCCAAACATTGTTGCAACATTTGACGTGCCATGATGTGGCCTAACAGTCTTTATTTATCATTGAGTTGGTAATCACTCACGATATGATGACGCTTCTCCGCCATTTTCTGTAATATGGTTGACAACTGTATTTGAAACATTTACCCACAAATCTTCTGCGGTCTTGAAGTCTGGAGCCTTTAGTTCAATCCTATATTCTGGAGCGCCATTGTAGAAGCATGAAACAGAAATTTCTTCTTCTTCAGAAGAAAATTCTTCTGCAGAATTAAGAGCATCCTTGATTACATTTATTCCATTTGGGACATTAATACTAATTGTAAAATTACCTCTAATCTCAACGAAAGGAGGGATAATATTCTCTACTGCTATGTCAATAAATTCTTTAATCCAAGGCCCTTCAAAACCAGCATCTAGTAAGGCATTTTCATTAGTTGCTGCTTCTTCNAATGAACTATAAAGAGTGCCAAAAGATTCAATTAAATCTTCATAATATTCTTCGCGGGTTTCTTCATTCCATCCTACTTTTTCAGATAGGACCTTTAGAAGTTGGTTTGATCTTTGCTCATTTTTCCACTCTTGAAGTCTATCTCTCCTTCTTTCTTCTGAAACTGATTTTAGTGATAGTTCCAATGAAGAGCCATCTTTTCTTGTTCGCATTACTTTACAGATAAGACGTTGCCCATCTCTAACAAATGCTCTGATATTTTTTACCCATCCACTAGCTACTTCACCTATGAAAATGAATCCTTCAATTCCTGGAAATTCATCAAAGTCGACATAAACTCCGTTTTGTTTAACCGATTTAACAGTTACAACTACTAATTCNCCCTCTTCAGGAGCATTATGTATTTCTTGCTTACTCATGGAGGCTCAGCCTCCTTATTCTAGGGCTTCAATAACGGTACATCCAACGAGGTCAGCCTTTCCTCCGGATGGTGCAGTAAGAGTTGCTCCACATACAGAACAAGGAATAACACTAGTTGCTTTAGAAAAAACTACTACTTCTGCGCCGCAATCTCGGCATGATACTTTCAAAAAACTGCTTGCCATAAAATCACTTCACTTATCGACTAATTCAAATTTCTTTGCTCTTTTACAAGGAGCATAATGAGCCTTTCCAGTCTCAGTACATCTNAATAGAATATTTACTCTCTTGGTAGGCTTTTCTCTACCATCTGGTTTAGGACGCGGGAAACCACGATATCCAGCCATAACTCGACGGAATCTTCGCTGACCCCATTTTAATTCAGAAGCACGTCTCTTCTTAACTCGCTCAACAGTATGCATTGTATGCTTACCAGCAGATGGGCTGTAGCGCTTTATTTGACGTGGCATCTTGACCATGGTATCACCTTGAGCATTCGACCCACCATAGTCGGGTATTTAGAAACTCCGCATGTCAGCAGGTATTGAAAACGACCTACTGCGGTGTAGAATTAGGGATGAAGTAATTAATTGCTTTGCTTAGGCTAATACATGGAAGAGATGTTGAATGCAGTCGTATTCTTTTGGCTTCCTCTATCAGTAATAGCACTTGGTGCATGGATTTCTCTTTCATCTAAAGATNGATTAAGAAAAAATTCTGGTAAATTATTATCGTTATTNGGTTTCATATTAGTATGTGTAAGTCCTTGGACAGTACCATCGTCACCCTCATCTGCAATTGGGCATTTATTAGGATTCATAATTGGGCCGTCGGCTCTTCTAATCCTCGGAATTTATCTGATTATTTTTTCTGGTAATGTGCCAGTAGGTAGACTTCCTAGTAGCGATAGGAAAATGGGTTTACTAAGCGTTTTTATATCTTTTATTTGGTTTATTCTAATGCAATGGGCAGATTTCACTCCAATGTATGAAGGGTCTGAAGTAAACAAATTTTGGTTAATTTTCTTTCCAACATTTTTAGTAATGCTATGTAGCATGTCTGCANTACTTTCGGTATCGATGTTGGCTATTGGTGATCAAAGACAAAGAGAATCTAGGATTATGATTTTCATTTCATTACTTTCGATGTTAATGATTATATGTGGAATGAATTTTGATGGNCAGAATATTTCTGCTGAAACTTTCAGAGAGTATTTTTGGCTTTCAGTGGCAGATTTATTTGGTATTTTGATTGGAATTTCTATGTCAATATTGGTATTTGGATTTGTNATTTATATTTATGAATCTTCTATTGGTGAACCTGAGTCAGTACCAAAACCATCTAAAAATGAATTGATTTTAGCATCTGAGAAGATCGCACAAAATATCGGAGGTGATGAATCTGAGTGAAATTAAACAAACTCTAAGTTTGAAGATTCTATTGATTTCTTTTTTGCTACCGATAATACTGATTTGGGTTATAGACTCTAGTTTATCAGGTGGATATTCTGGTTTTGATACTAGCGATTCTTTCACCAGATTTGCCAATGCTATCTTAACTTCATACACTCTAGGTTCAGTTATTCTTTTAGGAAATCTATTCTTTTATGCTGATTCTAGAAATAGGCCTTTAGCNCCTTTATTTGGAATGTCTTTNGCAGTTGTATTAGGATTATTAGCAACTANTACCCTAATAGGACTAGGGCCAATGTTACTTGAATCCAATGGTTCGGTTAGGGCTCAAACAGTTTACAANATTGGACANACAATTGTTTCATTCTTCGCAATTGCTCTAGCCTCTTCGATATGTATTGGGGCAATGTTTGCTACTCTAACTAGTGGAAAAAAGAGAAAGATTTTCGACGAAGAAGAATAATTTTCTTTCCGCTTATTTCATAAGGGGGAGGTAGGTGGGGCGTTTACTGTGGTGAAGATATGTCAAAGGGAACACCGTCAATGGGACGTCGTCAAAAGACTACTCACATCCGATGCCGTAGGTGTGGAAGGAATGCTTACCACAAGCAAAAAGGTGTCTGCGCATCTTGTGGATATGGTGCTTCAAGTCGCATGCGGAAGAATAGTTGGGCTAAAAAGTCACACAGACCTAGAGCNTGATAAATTCATAACTCTCAAGGGCAATTTATACCTACAACCTATTGTTAGATTGTAATGAGGCAGTGGCATGTGTGGTATAATTGGTGTCGTTGGGCGNAATGGTGTCCANGTAAATCAGTTGATTTATGATGGATTAACTGTATTACAGCACAGAGGCCAAGATGCTGCAGGAATAATGACTGATTTGAATGGCCAATTTAGACTTAGAAAATCAAACGGCTTAGTATCTGATATATTTTACACTAGGCATATGCAGAGACTCGAGGGTCATTTGGGAATAGGTCACGTAAGGTATCCTACAGCAGGTTCTTCTTCTAAGGCAGAAGCACAACCNTTCTATGTTAATTCACCATATGGTTTATCGATTGCTCATAATGGAAATTTGACGAATGCTAAAAGTCTTCGNAAGAATTTATTGGATTCTCATTTTAGACATATGAATACTTCTAGTGACTCGGAAATACTTCTAAATGTCCTAGCTGTTGAGTTATTCGAACGCTCAAATGACCTTTCAATCGAAGGAGATCCTCATTTGGATGTAGAATCAGTTTTTGGGGCAATAAAAGCCTTGAATGAAAAGGTTGAGGGCGGTTACTCATGCGTTTCTTTAATTTCTGGCTATGGATTATTAGCCTTTAGAGATCCAAATGGAATCAGGCCACTAGTGTTCGGAAAACGTGAAGTTGATGGCGAATCAGAATGGATTGTAGCCAGTGAATCAGTTGCAATAACCGCATTAGGTTTTGAAATAGTTAGGGATGTTGAGCCTGGAGAAGCAATATTTATTTCATCTTCAGGTCATTTATTTAATAGAAAGTGTGCAGAAAACACAGTTCATTCACCATGTATCTTTGAATATGTTTACTTTGCAAGACCAGATTCAGTTATTGATGGTATTTCGGTTTACAATGCTAGACTTAACCAAGGTAAAATTCTAGCTGAAAGAATCATTGAGCAATGGCCAGAACATGATATTGATGCTGTAATTCCAATTCCAGATTCTGGTCGTATAGCTGCTTTGCAAATGGCCAATACTTTGGGCGTACCTTACAGGGAAGGTTTTGTCAAGAATAGGTACGTAGGTAGAACTTTTATTATGCCNGGTCAAGCTCTNAGAGAGAAATCAGTTAAACGTAAACTAAATGCCATTGAACATGAATTTTCTGGTAAAAATATTCTATTAGTAGATGATTCAATAGTTAGAGGTACAACTAGTCAACAGATAATTGAGATGGCTAGAGATGTAGGTGCTAAGAAAGTCTATTTTGCATCTGCAGCACCACCAGTTAGATATCCTAATGTATATGGTATAGATATGCCTGCAGTAAATGAGTTTATTGCAAACGGCCGTTCTATAGAGGAAATTAATGAAAAGATTGGTAGTGATAGATTATTNTATCAATCCCTAGATGATTTAGTAAAATCAACCNTGATGGGTTCAGATTTAGAACTTGATTTTGATTCTAGTTGCTTCAATGGTAAGTATGTTACTGGTAATATAACAGATGAGTATTTACAAGCTTTACATGATAAGAGAAATGATTCTGCAAAGCAAAGTAGCAGTGATGAAGACCAAGTATTAGATATGCATAATGATTCTACGTGAGTGATTTAATGTCACAAAACTCTTGGATACTTAGATTTGGTGAACTTGGACTAAAATCTAAATCAGTTAGAGGATCTTTTCAAAGATTACTCCGGAAAAATATGTTTGAACTGGCTAAAAATAATGGAATAACGCTATTTCATGAAGTGATTAGAAATCAAGACCACGTATCATCACCTAATTCAGTTGAGGATGTTGAAAGGATACTATCAAGTATCTTAGGTGTAGTTGCAATTGATAGAGTAGAAAAATTAGATTGTGGACTTCTTCCCGAAGAAGTGGCTAATGCCGTGTTAGTTAATTCTCCAAATTTTGGAAAAAAAAGAACTTTTGGAGTTAGAGTCAAACGTATTGCTAAAACTGGAAATATAACTTCTAAACAATATGAANTCGGAATAGGTAGTGAAATGATACGGTTAGATTCATCATTATCGGTAAATCTCAGTAATCCAGATGAATGGATCAAATTAGTAGTTGAACAAAACCATATTCTACAGATAAAGAACAGGATTGAGACTTGTTCAGGATTGCCGCCAGGTGCTCAGGGTGATGTTTTGATTCAGATAAATTCNGAACGAAAAATGCTGGAAGGTTTTCTAATTATGAGGAGAGGAGTTAGGCTGATTCCAGTTTTAGATTCTAAAAAAGAATTTATTGATTTACTTTCTAATTTTGATCCATTTATTGGGACACGTACACCNGAACATGAAATGCAAGGTCATGCANATGANAGACCNGCATGGGGTTTAATAGGTCTTTCTATAGAGGANGCTGAGCCTTTNATTGGAAGAAGGGAAGAAGCGGTTAAGACAACACCGATTTCAACTTTAGAACCCTTGGTAGGATGGTCGGATAAAGAAATAGATTGTCTAATGCAACATTTCCTTTACCCATCAAAAAATAGAATTCATCCAATTATTAGTGAATGGATTACATAAAGCAAAAAATAGTCAGTTTAATGGTATAAGTCCATTACGATAATTTATGCTTACTCGAGGTGCTACTGTTGCATTTAACCCTGAATCTCGAGTTTCAACTCTGGCAATATCGAGAGATGGTCTTTTTTCAGTATGGTCGGAAGGAGATGGTATAGTTTGTTTGTCAAAAAATTCTGCTAGTAAATCTGATGGAGATTTGATTTTTTGGAAAGCGGATGGTAAAGTTACAGGNACTATTATCTCAGATGATTTAATATTCATTTTAGATGAGATTTATGGAATTAATTGTTTAAACCAACAACTTGATCAAATTTGGAAATTAGAAATAGAAGGCGGTGGTTTTGAATTCAAAGAATTTAATGAACGATTTGCTGTTGTAGATTCCCTTGGTAGACTTCTGATGGTTTCTAAAACTGGTAAAATTATTTCTTTCAATGAGGAGTATTCTTCAATATCTAAAATCGAAGTTTTTTCAGACAAAATAATTACAGCCCATGAGAATGGTGAAGTTAGAGTTTTCAATGGCAGTGAGACCATTTGGAGACGGCCAAAAAGAGGAGAAATAGGTGAATCAATAACTCATATTGGTGGTATTTCAGAAAATAAGTTATTGATTGGAAGAGAAGGATACGCTTTAGTTCCCGGGGAAGAAGAAGCCTTAGAGATAGAAATATGGGATTATCTTAATGATAATTTGGTTCTTAGAAAAGATATAGATTCTAGATTAATTACCTCAACAAATTCAGATGTAGGGCCGGTCTTAGGTTTCAGTAGTGGTAAAGTTTCACAATTAAAATTGGGTCCAAGTGGTAATTTAGAACATGAGTTAGATACCATAATTGAATGCGGGTATCCAATNAAGACTCTGAACTATAATTCTAAACAAATCATTTTTTCTGCATGGTTCTTTATTTTTGGAATTTTGGATAATGGAGATATTTGGAAAGTGGAGCACAAAGGGATTCCAGAACTTATTGCGATTTCAGAAAAAGGTGATTTTTGTTTATTCGCAGGAGAAGATCAGAATGATTGGACTTCAGCTGAACCGATTGGTATGATATCGTTAAATGAAGATTTAATCGAGATAGAAGAGTCTGAATTACCTATTTGGTTTAGTCAAGAATCAAATTTTAATAATCAATATTCTGATGATTTTTATGCTGAGGAAGAAGTCTCCTTACATTTGTCTTCAAAAGAAATGGATGACTTATCAAATACTGAATATAATAATCTCAAAGAATCAATAGATGATTTAATTGGAGCTCTTGATACCTCGGATATTGATGAATCACGTTCTACTATTTCTGGCACTTTGGATATTGATTCTGATGAACTACTTTCTCAATTAGATGATGCTATGGAAAAAATAGCAATGCTACCTGAACAATCGATATTAGATGAATTAAATTCAACCATCGAGGAAATNCAAGTACCAATCGCAAATGCAGGTGACGACCAGAAGGTTGTTTCAGATGATGGTAATACTGCAGTAGTGACACTTGATGCAACTTCCTCCTTCGACCCCCAGGGTCGAATAAAACAATGGGCATGGATTGATGAATCAGGTAAGGAAATTTCTGATCTTGCTAAACTTAATGTTAGATTAAATATTGGAAGTTTTAGATTCGAATTGAGGATTTGTGATTCAGATGGCAACTGGAGCAGTGATTCTTTATTGATAAAAATAGTAAAAGAGGTATAATTATGAAATTAAAATCTCCTTGGATAGAATCGTTTATTGTCGGAAGTCTTCAAATGAGGTGCTCAGTTGTTACTGATTGTAATACAGGGGATACAATAATTATCGATGGTGGAGAAGAATCTGATAGAATAATTTCTTGGATTGAAAATTTTGAAGGAACTGGACCAGATTGGTCGATTGGTCCCAAAAGCGCCGACGAGATGGAAAAAAGAGGAGTCAAAAAAAGGAATGTTGTCGCTTTAGTAAATACCCATGCTCATTATGATCATAGTGGACACATACCATATTTTATTGAAAAATATGGTGTCGAATGGTACTTACATAAAGATGATTTCTTTTTACAAACCTTGGCTAAAAAATCAGCACTTTCTAGAGGAATAATTGTACCTGAACCAGCAGTTGCTGATAAGTTATTAGAGGATGAAGAGGTTTACAATTTCGGTAGTATCTCTTTGAAAAATTTTCATACCCCTGGACATACTCTTGGTGGTTGTAGTTTACTCTTATCGATTTCAGATGGTCCCGACCACGTTTTTGTTGGAGATACGTTATTTGCTGGTTCTGTTGGAAGAACAGATTTACCAAATACGGGTGGTGATTTTACAGTTTTATCCAACTCAATAAAAACTAAACTTTGGCCGCTAGATCCTAAAACTATAGTTCATCCAGGGCATGGCCCAATGACAACTATCGGCATAGAAAAACTAACAAATCCTTTTGTTGGAGATTCCAGTGAAGAAAATAATAGATTCATTGGTAAATATCTATGATTACATCATTGCAGAAAGACTAGATTGTAGAACAGGAAGGGCTTCTTCCCATGTTGCAACAATTCCATAATCTGCGTGTTGGAATATAGGGGCATCAGGATCTTTATTTATCGCAACGATATATTTTGAAGATCTCATTCCAGCTAAGTGCTGAATTGCTCCAGAGATTCCAACTGCAATGTACAGATTTGGATTTACTGTTTTTCCAGTTTGTCCAACTTGCATTGAGTGAGGAATATCGTCCCAAGTATCTACTGCAGCTCTAGATGCTCCAACTGCAGCACCCAAGGTGTCAGCAATTTTTTCTAAGTGTGAGAAATTTTCAGGAGACCCCATACCTCTTCCACCAGAAATGATGATATTTGCTTCTGAAACATCTAATCTAGCAGATGCTCTAGAAATTAATTCCTTTACAGCGGTAGTAACATTCCCAGATGCGTCCATGACAGAAATTTCAGCAGACCCACCTTCAGGTGCTGCATCAAATACATTCTGTCTAATGCTGATAACTACGTCGCCATTTAGGGAAACGGTTTGCATTGCTTTGCCAGAGTAAATTGGAGATGTTAAATTTCCATTTTCGATTGCTATAACATCTTGAACAACTGAAATCTTTCTTCTAGCAGCCAATCTAGCAGCTAGATCTTTAGACTGTGGGCTTGCTGATGTGATTATAATTCCACTGGGGGAAATAGAATCAATTGCAGAACACCATCCAGAAGCATCATAAGAAGCGAACATATCTGATTTTGCCACAATAATTTTATCTATTCCACTTGTTGAAGAAATGGAATCAGCAATCGATGAATCGGAGCATGGTACGACAACTGTACATGATCCACCTATCATTCCTGCCGCTGCTACGAGTTCACTAGTTGTTGAGTGAATTTTTCCTTTATTTAATTCTGCTATTACTATTGTATCTGTCATTATATCACCTCAAATTATATTTGCTTCATCTCTCAATAGTCTCGCAACTTCTGAAGCATTTTGTCCACCTTCGAATTTCTTTCCTGCTGGTTTTGCTGCAGGTAGGCTTTGAGATACAACATTTACAGATGAGGCAGGAACTTCACAACTCCTAACATCAACGCTGGCTCTCTTAGCTTGCATTATACCCTTAACATTTGGTTTTCTAACCTTTGTATTTCCTTTATCACAAGAAATTACTGCAGGTAAGTTTACACCAATTACAGCATTTCCATCATTTAGTGGAGCCACGACAGAAAAGCCATCATCAAAACTTGATTCTGTGATATTTGATACTGAAGACCAACCTAAATGTTCAGCTAATCCAGGGCCTGTAGAACCTGCTCCGGTGTCAGCAGCAGATTTACCACAATAAACAATATCAAAACCTTCAGAAGAAATCATTGAGCACAAAATTGTTTGTAGAGCATTAGAATCTAAATATGAATCACAATCAATCCTCACTATCTCATCAACTCCTATTGCCTTAGCATCTTTTAGAACCTTCTCTGAACCTGCTCCTCCCACTGTAATGGCAGTGACAGTGCCGCCGGATGATTCACGGTGTCGGAGTGCATTCTCAACAGCAAATTCATCATATGGACTCATTACCATTTTTACACTTGAAAGATCAACCGAGTTTCCAGAAACTATAATCTTTGAATTTGTATCTGGTACTTGCTTAACTAATACTGCAATTTTCGCCATATCAACACCTACGCTTACAATGTATCGTAAGTAAAACGACTCTTGAACATTGTTATTCTATCTTGTATCAATTTTACAGAAAAATTTGATAACCGCCAACAACAGCGCCAACTTCCATGTCTAAGATTCATACTACTGAGCCTGACCCGGAGGCACAATCAATACTACACGCATGGAGAAAATTATTTGAAAATAATTATTCATCAGAATTAGATAGGTCATCTATTTATGAGGAAGAAGTTTTTGGATTTGAGGTAAGTTGGGAACTACTAAAAAATACTCCTTTACACTCAATTTTTCCAAATAATCCGAAAAAGGCCTTAGAATTAGGAAATCAAGTGATTAGAGAGCAATTTCAGAATAGAAATTCAATCACTAGGCCTGTCATTAGAATCGTAGGATTTGACAAAGATTTCTCTTATTTTTTAGAAGATGTAAGAACAAGGGATAGAGGTAGATTACTGTCATTTCAAGCCACGGTAACTAACCTAGATACTCCAATGGGTTGGCTTAAGAGATCAAAGTACATCTGTAATGATTGTGGTAATTCATGGAGTGTTAATCAGTCGCTTGCTAGGGAAAGAAACAGATCTACTACATGTCCAGATTGTGCAGATAAGTACGTCAAAGTAATGAGGGAATCAAAAGGTAAAGCAGAAATACCTCCCCCGACAAATATTTCGATGGTTGTAGAAGAGAATGTTTATGAGGATATTCAATATGTCGAAATAACTTGCCCTTCTATGATTTTAAAGGTTTTAGATGACGAAAATAATAATCAGATATATTCGTATTTAGCCGTGATAACTGATGAGTATGTTGGAACTTTATCTGTTAATCAAGAGGTTACTATCAATGCATGGGTAGAATTAGATCATTTACCAAATAGAGACTTTGCTATGGATACCAGAAGAGTATTCATTTTCAAGGTACACAGTATTGAAGCAAGCTCTAGGTTTAATTCTTAATCAATTTGTTTACTGAATCTAGTTTTTCAGGGTTATCTTCAAAGAATTTAGCGACGTCAGTCAGCCCTCTATAGATTCCATCAGCAACTCCGAGTTTTGCATCCAGAGGATGGATTTCACCACTTTTTACCGCATCTTTGAAGGATTGTAAATCAGTCCAAGTAGAAGGATTTCCAAACTTAGGGTTGGGGGTGACATTTATTTCTCCCCATTCAGGAAGTACTACATGCTCTGCTAATTCATAAACAGGTGATGAATCATCTTCCGGGTTTAGATACGCATGCTTTTGCATCTTCTTTCTTAATTGCTTTTCAGTATCATGGATTAATATTGCCCCTGATGGATCTGATTTACTCATTTTATGGTCGAAACTTTCCATCCTTGCTCCAGTTGACTTTAATGAGGATATAATTGTGGTATGAAGGCATGTTGCCTTTTTCCAACCCCATTTACTTGCAACATCTCTCATGAACATATGTGCTTTTCTTTGGTCCATTCCTCCGATTGCAATATCAATATCCAATTCAAAAATATCAGATGCTTGCATTGCAGGATAGTAGAATTTAGATAAATCGTGATCAGATGATGCTTCATCTCTACCCATGATCGTGAATGTTTTTCTAACCATTGCAAGGGTAGCCCCTTTAGAACATCTCAAAACCCTAGCCCAGTAGTCTCCCGAATCCATTAGTGTAGAAGCCCAAAAAAACCTAAGTTGTCCAGGGCCATCGCCTTCTGGAGGATTGCCTAATAATGCTCTAAATGTATCTTCCATATATCTCGCAGTAGTTTGAATATCTTCCATTTTACCATTGAATTTATCATTAATCCAAGCATGCCAGTCTGCTAAGAAAATTAGTACATTTATATCTGCATCTAACATTCTTTTTAGCTGAAGAGAGAGAACTTTCCAACCAATATGAGCTTTGCCAGACGGTTCAAATCCAACATAACACCTAATTACTCCATCACCGCCAACACTTGTATTATCAGCAATACAATCAACAAGGTGATCAATACCGACTGTTTCTTCAACTCCGCCGATAATAGAAGCAATTCTATTTCTTTGATTATCATCTAATTCTGTTAATCTTTGACATCTTTCCTCAAATGGAGCGAGGATAGAATCTACATTCATTATGACCACTTCAAAATAAGTCATTGAGTTTCTTAACTCTACCTTCGGAAGGAGCTTCACCATTCTCAATCATTTCTTCAAGTTCCGCAATCATTTGATTTGCTTTATCGATTTTTTCTTGTGTAACAGATGAACTAAGCTTTATTGATTTATGAGCCATCTTTATTGCTGACTTAGCTTTAGAAAATTTCTTTGCTTCTTCCTTTGCTTTATCACCACGTTGTTTGGCATTGTAACCGGTTGCATCGTCAAGGAATCCAGACCATCTTTTTCTAGACTCCATTGCTATTTCTCTGCCTCCATCTTTAGAAAGTAATTCTCCTAAATCATCTCCTTTTAGTTGAACTACATCAACCACTAGTTTTCCATCACTATCAAAAAAACCACTTACACTTGTTAAGATCCCATAAGAACCTGTGAATTTACCTTCACCATCAGCATTAATATTTTCAAAATATTCTGTTGCTAGTTTAGCAAGACCTGCATTTCCTCCAAGTGACTTTTGTATTCCACGTCTAACCGCAAACTTCTCCATAAGTCGAGGCAAAACACCATTGAACATAAGGCTCACCGTTAAATTCGATTTAATTATTTTAAATAAGCGATTTTTCTTTGCGAAGGAGTTTTGTTTGAACTAGAATTGGACAGGACATGCGAGTCAAATTGTTGTTGGTATTATTTTGTCTTTCAATTCTAATGATTCCATCGGTTTTTTCCGCCAGTTCAGTTGTAGAAATGGAGCTTGAAGAATCTTTATCCGAATCTGATATAGGTATTTTAGCAGGTGATGTTTCTCCTAACGGGGAATCTGTACTTTTAGTTGGTAAAGACGGTTATGCAAGAGAAATATCGGCTCTAAAGGCTGATGATAGAAGTAGAGATGTTGAATTGTTATCCGGTAGAGATGTAGATTTGAATGATATCTCTTGGCACCCTAGGGGTCAGGCTGCACTTATAGCAGGTGATTTAGGAATTGCTTTAAGATACGAAACTTCGGATAACAGTGTTACTTTAGTAAACGGTACTGGTTCGATAATTGGTCATAATTTGACGACTGTTGAATGGAGACAGGCTGGAGATTATGCATACTTTGGAGCTGAAGATGGTGGGGTTTGGAAATTTGCTGAAGGAATTGGCTTTGTCGCTTTAGATGATTCTAGAAATAGTACAATTACAGGAATTTCTTGTCATCGAAATATAGATTCTTGTGTAATGTCAACTTTACAAGATGGTTTAGCAGTAATTGGTCCAACACATAATTTAACTTGGTTATCAGGCACAAGTTCCCATACATGGGTAGATGTTGATTGTGCAGAACCAATTCTGAATGAATGTTTAGGATTTGCTAGTGGATTAAGGACCGGGATAATTAAAATTAATTCTATAGATTCAACAAAGTCATCAGCCAAAAACCCAGTGCAATATACGACTTTAGAAGGTGACTTTACTAAAATATCAAGAGGTCATGATAGCACCTCTATTATTATTTTAGCACCATTTTCAACTGTCCGGCAGTATCCTGTCGATGATGATGCATACGTCCAAATTTCATCTGAAGATGCTTCAATATGGGACCCAGTTATTTCGGGAAGATCTATTTCCTTTATCTGGGAAAATTCATTCAATAGTGGATTTATTATAACATCATTTGGTAACGTAATCTCATTTTCCCCTCCCTCTGAAGAGGTGGCTGAAAGCCTTGTTGTAGTTATAATCGGTTATGTAGTGGTTATTTCTGTACCTGGAGTAATTTTAGGATTGATTTACATGAATAGTAAAACCATGCAAAATTATTATGCCAAATTAAGAGGTTTTGACAAGAAAAAGAAATCTCGTAAAAAGAGTTAGGTTATTGAAGCGCCTATGCTCCCGAACAATTGGGGAGACAATGGAGCCGTACGAAGGAGTCGATTTTTTCGATATTGAAAGTCTGTTAACTGAAGAAGAAATTATGGTACGTGACATGGTTAGAAATTGGGTTGATGAAGAAGTCATACCCAAGATTGAACATGCTTGTGAAGAAGGAATTTTCCCTGATGAGTGGCGAGTTGCTCTAGGTGAAATGGGAGTCTTAGGCGCTCCTTTGAAAGGATATGAATGCCCAGGACTATCTTATGTCGCATATGGTTTAATCTGTCAAGAGTTGGAAAGAGGCGATTCAGGTCTACGTTCTTTTGCATCTGTTCAAGGCTCTTTAGCTATGTATCCAATTTGGGATTTTGGTTCTGAAGATCAGAAAAATTACTATCTTCCAAAGTTGGCATCAGGCGAATGGGTTGGTTGTTTTGGTTTAACAGAACCAGATTACGGCTCTAATCCCGGTGACATGATTACAAAAGCAGAAGATAAGGGAGATCATTACTTATTGAATGGTGCTAAAATGTGGATTACAAATGGTACAATCGCACAAGTTGCAGTTGTTTGGGCCAAATTGGATGGAGTCATTAGAGGATTCATTGTTGAGAAAGGCGATGAAGGTTTTTCTGCTCCTGAAATGAAAGGAAAGCATTCTCTAAAAGCCTCAGTAACCAGTGAACTAGTATTCCAAGATTGCAAGATTCCTAAAGATAGAATTTTACCTGGAGTAAAGGGTCTAAGAGGTCCATTCTCTTGCTTGAACAATGCTAGATATGGAATCTCTTGGGGCGCCCTAGGTGCAGCAATGGCCTGTTTCCATAGTGCTAAGACTTACTCATTGTCTAGAATTCAATTCGACCATCCTATCGCTTCTTACCAATTGGTTCAAAATAAATTAGCATGGATGCTTAGAGAGATTACTAAAGGGCAACTTCTAGCATACCACTTAGGCAAGAAGAAAGATGATGGAACTTGGTTTAATGAACAAATTTCGCTTGCTAAGATGAATAATGTCGATATTGCTTTACAGATCGCTAGAGAATCAAGAGATATTCACGGTGCGAATGGAATTTTGGATGAATATCCTGTAATGAGGCACATGGCAAATTTAGAGTCTGTAAAGACATATGAAGGGACTCATGATATTCATAACTTGATCTTGGGAAGATACATCACAGGTATCCAAGCTTTCACAAGAAATGCTTGATTAAACTGAAGGCAGTAATCCGATTCTAGCCAAACCAGACCACACAGGGTCTAGGAATCTTGGTAAAATTCTGTGTCTAACATATACAGCAGCGGCAAGACTCATTTTCTGAATCTTGTTGAGTTTTACTCTCTTAGTAAAAACATCTCCTTGTTGCTTTTCTATCTGTCTTAGAATCTTATCATAAAAGGCAATCATTGCAGCAGGAGAATACCTAGTTCTTCTAGGTAGAAGAGGGAGTAATTGTTTTGCTTCCTCTAGATATGTTCTTGCCCTCTTAGCATAGTGATAGCAATATGGCTCCCAGGTTTTATTCAAAACAACCTTTCCATCTAATTCATTTTCAGAAATACCGTTAGCCTCTAATTCATCTAGTGGTAAGTAAACTCTGTCTCTTTCAATATCCTCGCCAACATCGCGAAGTACATTTGTTAACTGCATGAAAATACCCCAAGACTCAGCATATTTTCGAGCAAGTTTATTTTCATATCCATATATCTCAATACACATCAATCCTACAACAGAGGCAACTCTGTAACAGTAATTGTAAAGTTCATCAAAGGTTCTGTATCTGTTGTTGTAAAGGTCATCTTCCATTCCAGAAATTAAATCGTCAAATACATCTCTAGGAATATTATATCTTTGAACGGTGTCTTTTAGAGCAAGGAATACCGGATCGGTAGAAAAAACATCTGTGTAACATGTTGAAAGTTTCTTCCTAAAGAAGAATAGTTGAGTTATTTTATTGAGATAAGAATCCTCGTCTAGAATAGTTCCTCTATCTTGTAGTGCCTCCAACTCTTCTCTGTAAGCAATTGCTTCAGGGTTTTCTTCACCACCACTGCCAGGGAATCTGTCTGACCAATCTCCATCAGCAATATCATCGGCTCTTCTACAAAATGCATAAACTGAACACATTGCAAGCCTTTGTTCGTCAGGTAGATACTTGAATGAGTGATAGAAGTTACCGGCCTCTCTAATAGTCAATTCTTCACAATAACCATAGGCAAGTTTGAGTAATTCTTGAGGTGGTTTCTCAGACCAAATCGGAGCATCAAGGTGTTCAAAAGGGTCTACAAGTTCATTCTTTTCTGATACAATACCGATGAAAGTAGCACCTTCTCGCAATGCCTCCATAGCAGTAACGCTAACTGCTTTAACAGCATCTCCAGCAAGAACAACACCGGCTCTCAATCTTTGTAGGGTGGTAAGTGGTTCGCTGTCTTCGTTACCAGTTCGACTCTTAGCATTCCCTTTGAGAGGGAAAAGTAAGTCGAGAGGTTTACGTCGTTCCAACATCCCTATCGAACACCTGTATGACTACTCCTTTTTGATTTCTTTGCTAAAAAGTATCAATTATAAAACATTAAAAAATAAAAATTATCGTAAAAATAATTCAAATNAAATGTAAGTAAATAAGTACTAACTAAAACCATTCAGNANCAATTTATGAATTTTTATTNTTTTCTAGGAGTCTTTTTACTCCTCCAGGAATGATTAATGCGCGTAATAACTTCCTAGCGTAAGATTTTATCTCATCTCTAGTAACTTTTATTCTGTCTGAAGAATCAAGAATATTTCCATCCCGAAGTAAGGTAACAGTCCTCTGTCCAATCAATACAGGTAGCATACAAGATGCCTTGAGTCTAAATTGTGTTTCTGGAATCATCTTAATGTACTCTATAGCAGCATCTAAATGGTCATTAGTAAGATCTAGATATTCATCATACAGGGGTCGAAATTTTTCAATATTTTCGGATTCAAACAAGTCTTCTGGTTTCATACCATGCCTAGATAATTCTTGTTCGGGAATATAGCATCTTCCGAATCTTAAATCCTCAGGAATATCTCTAAGAATATTTATCATTTGAAGAGCTTTACCAAAACGAATACCTTTCTCGAAAAACTCATTCTCTTTTTCTGGTTTTAAAGTGATTAAATGTGCTAGAGACATTTTTGTCCAAAAAACACCNACGCANCCGGCAACACGGAAAGTATAGTCGTCTAATTCTAAATTATTACTAAGAGATGATAAATTTCCTCCTTCTTTAGCAGGGCCAAATCTTTCCAAGTCCAAAATTTGACCTCCTACAATGATATCAAGACACTCTAACATTCTCTGACGGTCCTCTTCAGAGTAAACCATAAGCCCATCTACAACATCACTAACATTGAGTAAGAGTTCTGCCTCATGCGGGTTTTCTTGTATTTCCGCAAGTTTAGAAAAATCAGGTAAATCATTAGACTTGCCTTGTGCTACCTGGTTATAATCTCTCAGTAGTCTCAATAGTTCTTCAGTTTCGCCAGATTTTGAATCAGCGATAGTATCTGCGACTCTTGCAAGTAGATACAAGAGTCCAATTTGCCCTCTAACTTTCTTCGGTAAATATTTCAGGGTTGGGTAAAATGAGCGCGAAGTAGTCTTTAGTAAATTATCAATCTTATCATTGATAAGTACTGACAATTAATCCCCTCATGCTAATCCAACGGTTATTTCTTATTGACTCTATGGTTAAATATAGTTCAGTTTACATATTTTAGTATAATAATCAAATTATAATAGGGTTAGAAATTAGTTAATTCTTTAGGCAAAGAGGCTTTGGAGTAGGTGTTAGGGGGTAGTGCAAACTATGGAGTGCGGTTCGTGTGGTGAGTTAATTCCTGACGACAGTATTTTTTGCCCTGAGTGTGGAGCAAGACAGGATATGTCGCGTGCAGGTGGCTTTACAGCGCCTAACTCTATTGGCTTAAGCGGCCAAGAGGTATCTGGAGGTAGAAATTTTGGAGTAGTCTCTGGTGAAGCAGTTAGACAACAAAGAGAAATGGATGCTACTGACTTAAGTTCTATATCTCCTGAGTTATTACAACAAATTGCTCAAGGATTACAAAATCAACAGAATATACCGCCAGGAAGTTTTCCTCCTCAAAACGTCCAAAGTAACTTAGGAAATAATCAAAATGATCTTCCAATGGTTGGAGGTAATTTGGGTTCACTTGGAAATGTTACTAACAATCCTAATCTTGTAAATAATCAATCAAATAATAACTTAAATCCAAATTCTCCGACAGATCAAATGGTAAATCGCCTTGCTGAAGCTGAGAAAGCGATGAAAAATGAAAGAAGAAGCCAGTGGCTAAATATGAATCAGACCTCGGCTTCTAATGTTTTATCCAACTTAGGAGCAGATTTACCTCCACACCTAAGAGGAAACGAAAATCCAGCTCAAGATATTCTGTCTGGTGCTTTAGGCACTAATAATGAAGCTCCAAATGACGCATTCTTAAGACGTATGTGCGAAGTAGCAGTTAGAAGAGTAGCAAGAAAAAGAGGCGTTGCTGTAGAATCTCCACAAGCTAAATTAGAGAGTGATATTCTTTCAGTGAATATTACTTACGTTGATGATGGAAGGGTTTTAGATACTCCTGAAGACCTTAAGCAAGCCTTTGAACACGCTATTCAAACTGAGGTTGCTTTGAAAGGATTTGAATATTTAGTTGAAATTAATTTATTCCGTTCTAGAGATGGAGATGTAGAGAATCTTTCTGGAAATTCATCCGATGATGATGAAGAAATGTTTGCATGTGAAATATGTGAAGGTTTGGTTAAAGAAAGTGATTCGTCTTGCCCACATTGCGGTGCAATATTTGAAGACGAAGAAGACGAACCAGTTAGCAACCCTCGTTCAAGATCTCCACCAAGAGGTCCAGGGAAGTCAAGTCCACCTGGACCATCAAGAGGTCCACCAGGAGGCCCTAAGAGAAGTGGCCCACCTGGAGGTCCAAAGAGAAGCGGTCCACCAGGAGGTCCAAAGAGAAGCGGTCCACCCGGCAGTCCGAAGAGAAGCGGTCCACCAGGAGGCCCTGGCAAAGGAGGACCTCCTAAAGGCGGGCCATCCGGCGGACCTAAGAGAGGCGGACCACCAGGAG